>WTJB01000265.1 GCA_011526335.1 Candidatus Arcticimaribacter sp. | reverse complement strand
GATTGGGAAACTGATTCCCACCTGCACAAACGGGATTGTAGTCTTCTGTACAAACACACGGCGGGGTTTCTTTTTTCTTGCAAGAAAAGATCAAGATGATTAAGCAAGCAAAAGCAACAAGTCTAAACAAAGGAGTATTAAATATTTTTTCATGCCAATGATACCACAATTATTTTAATTCTTCTGGCTAAAGCATAAATCGCATTCCAGCATAGACTCCAAAAGGGTGGCCGGGGCGTAAACCTGCAGGGACTCTTGAGGCGACATAAACGGTATTGAAAAGATTAACAATCTGACCAGTGACACTAATTTTTGGCGTAAGGTGCCATTGGGAAGACAAATCAACAATAAGGTAGTCTTCTACACTGGCTGTTGCCTCGGGATTACCGTTGCCTGCTTGGGTACCAAAGGCCCCGTTGTAGCGGATACTGGTATTTATTTCATATTTTTTATGTTCCATCCGAGTGTTCAGCGTCCATTGATGCTTACTGATGTAGGGGACACGGTCGCCTTTGGCCACGACTCCCCATATATCCTCATTGCTACCAAAGCTGCTTTGGAATATGGCGTCTGTGTAGGTGTAGGTAAAACTAATGGGAAACTGCAAAGCATGGTTGGGAAGAGAAGGATTGTAGTTGATCAATACCTCGGCTCCGCGAACATCTACGGCGCCAGCATTGAAGGGATCCAAGCTGCCCGTTCCCCCAGAGGCGGCGAGATCACTGCCCAAAAGGTTGCTGTAATTGTTGAAAAAACCGATCAATTCACCATTAATTTTTTCTCCATATGCAAAACGAGAACCGAGCTCAAAATTGAGGCTTTCTTCTGCTTTTTCGCCGGGTGCGCTACCTGGAGGAGAGAATCCTTTGTGAATTCCCCCAAAAATGGACATTCGATTGGAGAAGGTATAGTTGAATCCCATTCCCGGGATAATGGCCAAGACATCATTTTCTCTCTCCGAGAGGTTGTTTCCAGTCCTGTTGGCGTCTGCACTGCCAAAATCTTCACGGGCAAGCACAATAGACTCTAGACGTACCCCCGGAGTTAAGGTCCAGTTTTTGTATTTATACTTGTAGAGTACATAGGCGGCCAAGGCCGTTGCACTAGCGATTCGATTACCTTTTGCTCCTTTTACTCCTTCAGAGGTCATTTGCATGCTTCCGTTTTGGATGGCGTAACCGTCTTCCCATTGAAAGCGATCTTCTTCGTCGTAGTGATAACGCACACCTACTTCTAAATCATGAAAGGTGCCATTGTTGCCATACCAGTGGTAGTCTAATTTTGTTTGGATACCCTTGGCTGTATATACGCGGTTATTGGCCTTGACAAAAAGGGCGTCAGTTTGCGAGACATCTTCCCCACGAAGAACACGCATTTGATCGGGATACTGCTCAGGGGCATTGACGATTTGAGCTAGTTTTGACCGGCTTGTACCCACCTGCACCGCATCAAGTTTGTACCAGTTACGCTTGAAAGTATTTTGATAGGCATTGGACACCATCTTCAAATTATTTGTGAAGTTTAAAGTGTGGGTAAGCATCAGTTGTTTTTGGGTGGCCTTCATTACATCTTCTTGAGAAGCAGCATAGCGACTGTAAGCGTTAATGTTAAAATCGTTTTCAGTAAGCCCCAGGTAGGTCTCATTCGACACCTCATCATAGTAATGGTATTTCAGTTCAACAGATTGTTTGATGGTGGCCTCTGAGCTGGATTGCCATTTGATTTTCCCCATTAAATCATTGATATCAAAACCTGTATTTTCTTCTTCCAACTCTTTAAATCCGTCTGAATTGAGCTGCAGGTATTCGATGACATATCCAAGATTTTTACCCGATTGTCCTATACTGCTGTAGAGCTGACTGCTATTGAAACTACCATAGGAGGATTGAAAACGACCCGTGAGTTCTTCGGGGATAGCCGTCGATACTAAATTGATTACCCCTCCTGTTGTAAATGGACCGTATTGTACTTGGCTGCTTCCTTTGAGGATTTCGATGGCTTGCATACGCGCAACAGAGGGAAAATAATAAGCTGCAGGAGAACTATAAGGTGCAGGGGCGATCAAAACACCGTCTTCCATAAGGGTGATTTTCGAACTGCGCTGCGGCGAAGTTCCTCGTAAGCTGATATTGGGACGAAGTCCAAATCCATCTTCTTCGTATAGATTGACCCCTGGAACAGATTTTAAGGCACGATTGATATCGATGAATCCAAAATCGGTGAGTTCTTCGCTCGAAAGGAAGTAGGAGGCTCCTGTTCTGTTTTGTGCGACATATTTATTACCTAAAATTGTATTGGCCTTGATGATTACCTCATCGAGATTTTGAATACTGTCATTGACTGCAAGTGTATTTTGTTGGGCCTGAATTTTACTTAGTGAGAGTACAGTGCAAAAAGATAAGGAAATTAGTAATTTCATTTGATTTATTTAGACTTATTATAAATAGTAGCTATATTTTGCTGCAAATGTACTTTGATATTTATTTATAACCAATCTAAATAAAGATAATTTTCCTCAAGATTTATTGAAATTATGGCATAGAATACCAGAGAGTTTTGCTCTAAAGTAATGATGCAAAATAAAATTTCGAATAGCGAATCCTTATTGTCGCTTTGCGGAATATTTGTTCGACGCCGTATTTGGAGGGAGTTGTATTGTTTCTTTTTTTTGGGCACGAGTGTGCGCTTTACTCCCTCCACAATCTGAAAACAGGACTAAACAACAACTGCACGTCAGAACATACAGGATTTTTTTTCAAGCATAACTCAACGTATTTCTTAGAGT
>WTJB01000291.1 GCA_011526335.1 Candidatus Arcticimaribacter sp. | reverse complement strand
CCCCTTAATAAAGAGGCCCTATAAAAGAACCCTTTTTTTTTTGATTCTTTAAATACTTTTTGGTAAACCAATTTGGTTTACCATCTTGGTTTACCAAAAATAGAAAAAAAAACGTTAAATGCTAATTCTTTAAAAAAAAATGTTCTTTTCTAAAAGACATGCATTTCGAAATGGTTTTAGGTGCGAGAATAAAATAATTTTGACGCTTTTAATGTATGCTTAAAATATGGGGGTCAAGACATAAACAAAAAAATAAAACCTTCAACAATGACTTGGGTAACACAAGCTTTATTGAAGGTTTAATAATACAGATGTTAATCTAAATTAAAGAATAAGCCGCTCCAATTATTAGGCATCATCATTTGGCTATACTTCTCAGTCCAACAAGATTAGTTAAGATGGGATTTTATGAGATAGGTATTCTTTAAACTGGATAAAAACAGATATAAGGTTTTGGGCTAGCTATAGCCCAAAATCTTTACTCACATTTATTTGCTAAAATTAGATGCTCTTCTTGAAGATTTCTATTCCATAAAATCTTCACGTATAGGGCTAAATACGTCAATTAACTCCCCTGCCTCTGTACAAATGGCTCCGTGTAAAACGTTAGGGGGGATATAAAAACTGTCCCCCGTTTTAAGGGTTTCTGTTTTCCCATCGATGGTAACATCAAAGCTTCCCGAAACCACATAAGTTACTTGAGAATGATAATGTTGATGCATAGGACCTATGCCTCCTTTATCAAAGGCCACATGGACCAGCATAATCTTATCATCATAACCCATTATTTTTCTTTTTACTCCTTCACCAACGGTTTCCCATTCGATGTCTTTGGTCAATAAAAACTCTTTACTTGCTCCGAAACTTTTCATATGATTTATTTTAATTGTTGTTGATTATAGGGTCCTACCCACTTTATTTGTTCTTCTTCAAGGTTTATTGAATGCTGTGCAGACAAAGAAGCATCTTGATTGGCAATACAAAAACGAACACTTTCGCCTGAGGTAAAGCTAAGGGTAATGATAGTATAGGCTTGTGTATCTAGCTCTACTTTAATATCCTTTACTTTAGAGACACTGCTTTTAGCCAACTCAGTTACCGGACTATAGCTCCCATGTACTTCGATTGCATTGACAAAAAGGGTTGATTTTTTACTGTTTCGTCTTAGAATAAAAGCTGGATCTTGTCTTAAGTTAAATTCAGGATCCGAGGCCCCCAACTGAGTAAACAATATTTCATCTTCCTTATCTGTTACACTCGTTAGTGTTTTAAATGTTTCATTAGATAACCAACTGATTTGAGTGAGGGCTTCATCTGCCTGTCCCCTTGCTTTTAACCATAAATGCTGATATCCTGCCGTAGTCCCCAAGGCAGAGAGACTTTCCGTTGTTGTGTATTCAAAATTTGTACTCATCAATTGTCCGAAATAATGAAACGGCAAATCATACTGATGCTCATCATTGGTCTGCACTCGGAAAAGATCTAGGGTTAGCGGATGATCTAATGTTTTGTTTTCCAATAAGATTAATGTACGGTGTAGGTTTGTGCCGGGATAAGCATTGTTTTCTTTTACACTTATCCATTGACTTCCCGTGTCGTCAGTGGCTGAAAAGTATTTTTCTGAATGGTATTTACTCCCTACCTCATAATTCCCACCAAAATGAGAAGTCTCATCCAACACCAACGTATTGTGGGCTATGGTTTGTTTGGCCCAGCTCGTATTTTCTTTTAAATAGCCCCCGCCATTTTTCTGATCTATGTTAACAAAACGAGCTAGCCCGTAATCTTGAAGTACTTCCTCCCCTCTATGATATAAAGAATAAGATAGTTTGTCATAGTGTCCGTGACTATTTCCGTGGGCGGTATATTTGACGAGTAGATTGAGTTCATCCTCTGGTTCCCCGGAACGAATAATACTAATCCCCCCTTGCTTTCCTTGAGGTCCATCTGTGATTTCCATAGAGGTTTTTTCAAAAGGAGTTGCTTTACCCTCGGCAATAGCCTTAGCAACTGCAAAACCTGCATCGTCTAGGGTAAGCTTGTTCTGTGTTTTTGCAATGGACAACAAACCTGGATCTTGGTTACCGTAATGGTAAGCAATGTCTACAGCAGAAACCAATTCACGAGAATAATACGACATCCCTTTTTGAGCATCGTTTAGCGGGTAGAATTCGCCGTCTGTATCGGTTAAATTTAAAAGTGTATTTACGGCCTTTAAAAGCACGCCTTGTTTAAAGTTCCAAATATCTTCTTGTGGCCTAGCATTGTGAAGTCCCGTAGCAAATAGCAGGTAAGGATACATGGCATAGCGTTGGTAATAAGGAGCTTCTGTATAATACCCTTCAGGCGAGAAGGGAGCGTCTATATTGGCTAAAAAGCCCGCTTTCCCTCCTTTATCCATGATGAATCCCCCATCATTATCTTTGGCATTAGCATCTACAGAGTTGTCTTTTAGGCCATACAAAGCACGTTGTATCAATTCTTCGTCTTGCATCACAAGCCCAATCATCCCAACAGCAGCACTGCCCCAAGTACTATGGTTGTGGATACGGTTGAAATACTGTGGGTTTTCAATAGAAATATAGTCAGCATAGGGACGAAATAATTCACTTTCTAAATACTTGCGTTCTTTTTTAGACAAATAGTTGAATACGCAATCATAAGCTTGGCTTACATACACCAACCAGTTGGCATCATTCAAACATTGCCAAAAGAGTTTCCCTCGAGCATATGACCTCGGCTGAGGATGTATCGGTAAACCTTTGTAAATGGCCGCATACTCCATTAACACCGCTTTGACATAAGCCGCATATTTGTCTTCTTGTAAAATTTGATATAGTGCCCCAGCCTTTTGCAGGATAAAAAAGTTTTGCTTGTGACGTTCATGGGTGTATCCGCCGGCCATATCTTTGGGTATGGGTACAAATATTCCTTTTTCAATTTCAGCATCTACCTCCGCCTTTACTTCGGCTAAGTGTGCATCAAAAAAAGGAACCTTGCCTAAATTCGCTCGAATTTCATCAACTCCTGCTTGGGTCAATATTAAGTTGGGATGCTCCTGAGCACCTAGATAAAAGAATGCTATTAGGGCCAGATACGTTAGTGTCTTTTTCATCAATTCTACTGTTTTATTTTTTGGTTCCAAGAGGTAAATTATCTGTTCCGAGCTTAACCACATCAGATGAAGTAAATAAATCACCAATGGTGTATGCCTGATCTCCAGTTACTTTAATTTGGTCCTTACGCTCAAGTGCCAAATGAGAGACATTGACGATAGGTTCGCCAACAACCAAGTGCATTTTAATGTCTTTGGTATGCTCAAAAATAGAATTTTTGATTTGTATATCCTGAACTCCATAGAGCTGTATGGCAGCATCGTATTTATTTCT
This sequence comes from Candidatus Arcticimaribacter sp., assembly GCA_011526335.1. Classification (GTDB taxonomy): domain Bacteria; phylum Bacteroidota; class Bacteroidia; order Flavobacteriales; family Flavobacteriaceae; genus Arcticimaribacter. The sequence goes on along the minus strand of WTJB01000291.1, from coordinate 7,097 downwards.
TGATCCATATCCAATATTTTTAAACGTACAATGATCTACATCTAAAAAAGGACCAAAAGTACTTTCATCTTTACCTCCACGATGCAGGCTAAGGACAGCCCCTTGGATATTGGTGAAGCTATTGTTGTGCAAGGTCAAAAATTCAACATTATAGATACCAACATCATCTGTTTCTTTATCCAAGGCCATTACATGTCCGGTGATATTGTTAAACGATGAGTTTGAAATATGAATCTTGTCGGCAAAGGTGTTTTTGTATACCTTAATTACGTCAAAGGAATGGTTTACATCCAAATTGTCAAAATGACAATCTTCAATGACCAAGCTATAGTTCTTATTCATAGAATATTTACTGGTTCTTACAACAGCATTCCCTGAACCATCTGGAGCATATTCTCCGTCAAAAGACAAGCCTTTTAAAACCAATTCTCCACCGTTTACAATATCGAAGGCTGCTTTTTTCTCCCAAAAAATCGTGGGCTTTGCATTTTCTGCAGCTTTAATGGTTAAGGGATGCTTTACCAATGGAAGCTTTGTAAGGGTATAATCGGCTGTATCTGTCAGTTCTATTATATCCCCAGGAGCAGAGGCCTTGATGGCATCAAACAAAGTATTCATCCCTGCAGAAACCTTATGCAGCTTACCTGAATCAAATGCAATACGCTTATCGGCTTTTGAATACCGAGTCGTTCCTGTATTGTCTTTAGAGGGTAAATTTTCAGGTAAATTTGGGCGAATAATTTTTCGGCCAATTTTGGGCATCAAGAGGCCGTTTTCATCTTGGATAAGCGTCATTTTTTTAACCGAAAAACCATTGCTTACTTCTTTGGCCAATGGAAAATTGACGTTATTATTTTCAAAAGCAATTCCACTGATATCATCATAAACAGTAATCAGTTTTGAGGGCTCACTTAAATAAAAAGTATTGTTTGTAAAGGTTGAATTTATCGGGGTAGCAGAGCGTTCTGCATCACTTCCCGCACAGAGTTGTATATGTTCTGATTCTACAAAAACATTGTTTTCTATAACAGCATCTTCAACCTGAAAATAGCGATTTAATGGAGAATTAGGCACGCCGTTCATTACGACTAAAGCACCTCGAAAACGATAGCCTGTTAATCCATAGCCGTAGTTATTTTTTACTGTTTGCTGACCGTTAATCACTCGAATCCCACCCGTATTCCGTTTTTTATTACCCAAAAAAACGTTGCCTTCGACTATGGTTTCATCACCGTGACGCATGGTAAGGGTACCTATACATTCAAAAAAGACATTGTCTTTATATGTATTTTGATCCGATTTGTTGGAAATAATTTCATGTTCTCCGTCACAACGATCGAAGTAATTTCCACGAACCAAGGTATTTGATTTTTCCATAGAGTAGTGACTCGTTCCAATACGCAGTGTTTCACCTCCATTAGACCCAAGGTTTTGACGTGGGCCAAAATAATTGGCTTCTATTACATGATTGTTTTGAATGCTTTCTTTGGCGTTAAGACGAACAATCAGGGTTACTCCACGATTTCCTTTTCCTTCAAAATGATTGTGATCTACTCGGTTGTTTTTTCCATAAAGGGCTACCCAACTGTCCTGCTCATGACGCTCAGGATTGGAGTAATTATCAATGACGCACTCGGTTAATCTCGAGTTGTTTGCCAATTGCTTACTATTCTTACGAAAGGAAATGACTTCATTGGTGGGGGTATATCCATTTCTGAAGACCAAACCCTCTACATGTAGGTACTCACCTGCTAGCCTTAAATACGATTGCCCCTCTAAACTTACCTTCCCTTTTTCTTCCACAGAAAGTTTTATGGGGGCATCTGCACTACCTATGCCTTCTAACAATAATTCAGCATCTAGCCATACCCCATTCGCTAAAATAATTTCGTCCCCAGGAGTAAGCGATGATGCCGCTTTGTTGTATTCTTCTATTGTATGAACTAGTGTGCTTTTTTGTGCCAACATAAGACACGAAAAAAAGGTGAAAATTAGTAATGTATATTGCTTCATTTTATTGGTTTTCCAATTTGGTCAACCAATATAGGGAATATATTCAATAGATCTTTAGACTGTTAATAAATCAAGTGTCTTGTAGTATACATTCCGCTTCTATTTTATTTAAACCTATACTATATTAATAACGGTTATATGAAATAACCTTGACGGCCATTAAGCTTCAAGTTGCATGACGTTAACATCGGCTGAAATAATTATATTTCCTGCTGTTTTCTTTTGAATCTCTTCGATACTCACTCCAGGGGCATATTCTCTCAGTAGAAAGCCCTCCGGAACAAGATCCATGACGGCAAGGTCTGTTACTACCTTTTTTACACATCCCACTCCGGTTAGCGGTAGCGTGCAATGAGGTAAGAGTTTAGATTCTCCCTTTCTGTTGGTGTGCATCATGGCAACAATTATGTTTTCGGCTGAGGCGACAAGGTCCATTGCTCCGCCCATTCCTTTCACCATTTTTCCCGGGATTTTCCAATTGGCAATGTCTCCGTTTTGTGCCACTTCCATCGCCCCAAGGATGGTTAGATCTACATGTTTGCCTCGAATCATTCCAAAACTCATCGCAGAATCAAAAAAACTCGCTCCGGGCAAAGCGGTAATGGTTTGTTTCCCCGCATTGATCAAATCTGCATCCTCCTCTCCCTCATACGGAAAAGGCCCCATCCCTAAGATTCCATTTTCACTTTGGAACTCTACTTCGATATCATTCCGGACAAAATTGGCCACCAAAGTAGGAATCCCTATGCCTAAATTGACATAGTACCCATCTTTTACTTCTTGGGCAATACGCTTAGCTATTCCGTTTTTGTCAAGTGCCATTTTATTTTTTTGTAATCGTTCTTTGTTCTATTCTTTTCTCATAGCGTTCTCCTTGAAAGATGCGTTGTATAAAAATACCCGGAACATGAATGGCATTAGGATCGAGCGCACCCACTGGCAACAATTCTTCTACTTCCGCTACACATATTTTTGCTGCACCGGCCATCAGTGCATTAAAATTTCTGGCGGTCCCTTTAAAAATTAGATTTCCTGCTTCATCCCCTTTCCAGGCTTTTATGATAGAAAAATCGGCCTGAAAAGCATATTCCAGTAAATGGGGTTTTCCGTCAAAAATTCTACTTTCTTTTCCTTTGGCTACTTCTGTTCCAAAACCAGCTGGCGTATAAAAGGCAGGAATGCCCATTTGTGCTGCTCTACAACGTTCTGCCAGTGTTCCTTGCGGAATGAGTTCTACTTCTAATTCCCCATTCAACATTTGTTCTTCGAATAAGGCATTTTCGCCTACATAAGAAGAAACCATTTTTTTGATTTGCTTCTTTTGCAAGAGTAACCCTAAACCAAAATCATCTACCCCGGCGTTATTGGAAATACAACACAAGCCTGTAATGTGCATTGCTGCAAGGGCGGCAATCGCATTTTCGGGAATTCCACACAGACCAAAGCCGCCCAACATAAGGGTCTGGTGAGATTTTATTCCCTCCAAAGCTTGGGAAACGTTCTCTACTTTTTTGGAAATCATGGGTTTACTTTTTCATTAATTTACAAATATTGTGTCAAACAAAAAAGGAGGAGCGCAAGAAACACCCAAATTGATTTGATTTCATTACTTTTAAGAAAACTATATTTATGAAACGCTACATTTATCTATTCGTATTTTTAACCACTTCTACCCTATCGGCTCAAAATTTAGAGTACAAAATGTTTACCGTTGTAGAATCTATTGTACCCAATGGTCTTGGACGTTCTAGAATGATCTCAGAAACCGAAACTGTCGATTATAAATCGGCTACGATTCAACGTACAGAAGACAGCAAAGAAAAAAGCAAGAAAAAACGCTCTGAACTCCGAACCAATACCTTTCAGGAAACAAAATTGCTTAATTTTTATAACCTAGGGGGGATCCGTTTTAACAATATTGCAACCAACGATGCTATGGTAACGGCTAAAATAAATGACCTGGCTTCGCAAGGATGGGAATTGGCTTTTGTCAACGGGGGTGTAGAATCTTCTGGAGACAAAGACCCACAGGGAATTTTTATAACCCGCTATATTTTTAAGCGTGTTTCAGAATAACACTTGTTTAGGGCACCAGTTCCTTAATATTTTTCTAATTTTATCCAATAAATAAAAACTATGAGCACAGAAGTATTTGCACAATTGCAAGCCAAAGCCAACGAAGCTGAAGCCATTGGCGGCACCCTTAAATTTGTTATCGATGATTTAATCGTTTTTGTAGACGGATCTGGGAATAGCAATATTGTCTCACAAGAGGACAATGAAGCAGATTGTACAATCACCACCTCAGCAGCTACCCTGCTTGAATTGCAAAGTGGCGATTTGAATCCTATGATGGCCGTTATGGGCGGAAAAATCAAGATTGGTGGAGACATGGGACTTGCTATGAAAGTTCAATCTCTACTGGGATAATCTATTTTTTTAGATCTAAAAAGAAAGGAATGTTTACGCATTCCTTTTTTTAATTTTAGCACGTACGAAAATGATAGAATTTTCGTTAGTAATTATAGATATACACTATATTTATGTGATGATTGAAAAGGCGATAAGATACGGAGGTAAAATTTTTATTATTGGGATGTTATCGCTTCTGATATTGCCCGAAAAAAGAGTAGGTCAAGCCTTACACCAATACCATTTAGAAAACAGTCCGTTTAAGGAGCAGCTTCAGCTAAGCAAAGCAGAGCGAAAAGCGGCCGGTCTTCCGCCCAACAAATACAATGAAATGATTTATGAGCTGACCATGGATCCCCAAACAGGTCGGCCTACTACTGAGGTAAAAATAGCCTTAGCCCAAAAATTGGCTGACGCACGCAACAATAAAAAATTAATTCGCGCCCAAAAAGCGCCGGGACAAGAAGCCATGAACCCTTGGTATTCTATTGGTCCCAACAACCACGCAGGAAGAACCCGTGCTGCCCTTTTTGATTTAAACGACAGTTCAGATGCCGATCCGTATGACAAAGTTATCGCCGGTGGGGTAAGCGGGGGACTTTGGATCAACAATGACATCAATAACCCCACTCCCCAGGATTGGATAAAAGTAACCGGGGTACCCGGAGACCTTGCCGTATCGGTTATCGTTCAAGACCCTGATAACCCCAATACCCTTTTTGCCGGAACGGGAGAATCCTACACCAGCGGAGATGTTGTCGGGAACGGAATTTACCGTTCTACCGATGGAGGATCCAATTGGACGCGTGTACTGGGCAGTGGAAGCATCACAAACAACACCTATCAAACCAACGGAACACAAAATGTAGACGGTTACTTCTATGTAAACGATTTGCAAATCTGGGACTCTACCCCTGGTGTAGCTGGTGGAACGTATTATTTAGCTGCCCTTGGTGCTGCTTTTGCAACAGACTCCAACAATTTTGGAGACACCAATATTTTTGGATTATACTACTCTACAGACGGAACCACTTGGACACGGGCTACAGGATTAGGTACGGGAGGAAACTTGGCCGAGATCAATGATATTGAAGTCAGCATTGACAACAAAATATGGGTGGTCTCTAACCGTAATATCTACGGCAATAATCAAGGAACGTTTTATTACAGCACCAACGGAACTTCGTTTACGGCGGTGTCCTCTACTTGGAGTGCTGCGCCTTCTGCTCAAGCAGACCGTGTAGAGTTTGCCCCCAGTCAGCAAAATACCAATACTTTTTATGTTCTAGTTTCAGACAACAACCAAGGAAACATCTTTAAAACAACCAATAGTTTTACCAACCTTACCGCCCTTAACGAGCCCAATGATGCCGATACGGGTATTCCCGCTACGGACTTTACCCGAAACCAAGCTTTCTATGATTTAGAAGTAGAAGTAGATCCTAACAATGATGATATTGTTTATGTGGGTGGAATTGACTGGTTTAGAAGTCAAGATGGGGGAACGAGTTGGTCTCAAATTACGCGATGGAATTCGTTTATCAGCGGAAGCACCTCGGTGGTTCATGCCGACCAACACGGATTGTATTTTCGTCCGGGGAATTCCAACCAAGCCATTGTTGTAAATGATGGTGGGGTGGCCTATACGCCTTCTTTGTCTACAGCCTCTTCTACACAAAACTTTATAGAAACCGAAAAAAACTTTGTTACCCTACAGGTATACAAAACAGCACAGACCCCAGCAGGCTATGGAAGTGAACGAATACTCGCCGGTTCTCAAGACAACGGAACACACTACTTTTCCAATGCCGCCACAGCTACCTTAGGCTCTACAGAAATTGACGGGGGTGATGGTGGTTTTACCTATATCGATCAGGTAAACCCAGCCTATATCATTACCAATTATGTTTACAACGATGCGGTGGTGGTCAAAGATATCGCTACGGGGCAAACTGTACTCAACACCCTTTCTGACTATACCGATGGGGATACTAGTGACGATCAAGAGGGGGCCTTTATCAATCCTGGAGCGCTTGATTCTAATTTGGACATTCTTTATGTCAATGCACGAAAAAATGGAGTCAATCGTATACGACGATTTAAGGGGCTTACCACCACGCCGTCCGATACCTATTTGACCAACGCCCTGATCTCTGCAGAGCCTACTGCCTTTACTGTATCGGCCAATACCACCAATACCACCAAGCTTTTGGTCGGACTCAAAACCGGGGATCTTATCTTAATGACCAATGCAGATAGCACACCTACCTATTCAGACATCACACCAACAGGAGCTCTAGGGAGTGTTTCTGACATTCAATTTGGGGCCACGGATAATGATATCTATTTGACCTACTCCAACTACGGAGTAAACAATGTATGGTACACCAGCAACGGGGGAACGTCTTGGTCACAAAAAGATGGCGATTTGCCCAACCTCCCTGTCTTTTCGATACAACATAATCCTTACGATACCGAGGAAGTAATCTTAGGAACCGAATTGGGGACCTGGGGAACCACAAACTTTAGCAATGCTAGTCCCAACTGGAACCAGTTAGACAATGGAATGTCTGACGTAAAAGTAACCGACTTGGTGTATCGTGGAACCTCCAATACAGATAATCGTGTGGTAGCCGCCTCCTACGGAAGAGGACTGTATGTGGGGAGTTTTA
>WTJB01000146.1 GCA_011526335.1 Candidatus Arcticimaribacter sp. | reverse complement strand
CTACAATTTATACCAAAAAGAAAAAATTGGTGATTAAATAAAATCGTCCATTATCATCGAATGGCACAATCAATCTCATGATACCCTAACGGGGAATTTAAATTGGAAAAAAGAAGAAATTCATCAATTGTGGGTAAACAATATGCTGTACGAAGGTGATCCTAAAAATGTAATCCTTGTTAAAAATTAAACCCAAAAAAGTGGATTCCTAGGCTTGATTCCACTGTCTCGCCAGCAGGGTATTCTTTAAAAGCATCGCAATGGTCATAGGACCTACTCCGCCCGGAACAGGTGTAATAAAGCTTGATTTTTGAGCCACTTCTTCATAAGCGACATCCCCTTTTATGACATAGCCTTTAGGATGGTTTTCGTCTGGTACACGAGTAATTCCCACATCGATAATGGCAGCGCCCTCTTTTACCATATCTGCGGTCAAGTATTCTGGAATCCCTAGGGCCATCACCACAATATCGGCCTGTCGTGTTAGGGCAGCAAGATTCTCGGTTCTACTATGCGCTACAGTGACGGTTGCATTTCCGGCAGGGCCTTTCTGACTCATCAATATGCTGATGGGACGCCCTACAATATGACTTCGTCCTACCACTACACAATGTTTTCCGCTGGTTGGCACTTCATACCGTTCTAAGAGTTGCATGATCCCAAAGGGAGTAGCCGGAATAAAGGCGTCTAGCTCCAATGCCATCCGGCCAAAATTGGCAGGATGGAAACCATCTACATCTTTCTTTGGATCAATGGCCAAAAGGATTTTTTCTTCATCTATATGCTTGGGCAAGGGCAATTGAACAATGTATCCGTCTAGCGAAGAATCGGCATTTAGGGCCTCTATTTTTTCTAACAGGGCCTGTTCTGTGATGTCTTCTTCTAAGCGAATCAACGTAGAGTCAAAACCTACGTATTCGCATGAACGCACCTTACTTCCCACATAGGTGAGGCTGGCTCCATCATTCCCAACCAATACGGCAGCCAGATGAGGTACCCTTTCTCCACGGGCCTTCATCGCGCTTACTTCGGCTTTTATTTCTTCTTTGATTTGATTGGAGGTCTTTTTCCCGTCGAGTATTTTCATAGTGTGTATTTTTAGCGCATTCCTTGGAACATCTGCATCATTTGTTTGCCTTTTCCGCCTTGCATCATTTTCATCATTTTGCTCATCTGATGAAATTGTTTTATCATTTTATTGACTTCATCCAAATCACGCCCTGCGCCTTTGGCAATTCTTTTTTTTCGGCTGGGATTGATCAAAGCGGGGTTTGAGCGTTCTGCCGGTGTCATAGACCCGATGATGGCTTCGATATGCTTAAAGGCATCATCGTCAATATCTACTCCCTTTAAGGCTTTTCCCATCCCGGGAATCATCCCCATAAGGTCTTTCATATTTCCCATCTTTTTGACTTGCTGTATCTGGGAAAGAAAATCATCAAAACCAAATTGATTTTTGGCAATTTTTTTACTGATTTTACGGGCTTCTTGCTCGTCAAATTGTTGCTGTGCTCTTTCAACCAAAGAAACCACATCTCCCATCCCCAAAATACGGTCGGCCATCCGTTCTGGATAAAAAATGTCTAAGGCCTCCATTTTCTCGCCTGTACCCATAAATTTGATGGGTTTATTGACGACCGTTTTGATCGAAAGTGCAGCTCCTCCTCGGGTATCCCCGTCCATTTTTGTCAAGACCACCCCGTCAAAGTTTAAGCGGTCATGAAAAGCTTTTGCCGTATTTACAGCATCTTGCCCGGTCATGGCATCGACCACAAAAAGGGTTTCGTCGGGCGTAATGGCTTTGTGAATGTTAGAAATTTCATTCATCAAGGCTTCATCCACAGCCAAGCGCCCTGCAGTATCCACAAGTACCACATCACACTTTTGGGCTTTTGCAGCCGCAATACCTGCTAAAGCAATTTTTACCGGATCTTTTTCTTCACGATCTTGATAGATTGGAACATCAATTTGTTCTGCAACTATGCCCAATTGATCGATGGCCGCGGGACGATACACATCACAAGCTACCAACAAAGGTTTTTTGGCTGTTGTCTTTTTTAAGTGCAAAGCCAACTTCCCGGTCAAGGTCGTTTTTCCAGACCCCTGCAAACCTGACATCAATATTACTGAAGGCTTATTGGCTAAATTAATCCCAACAACTTCCTCCCCCATCAAAGACGTCAATTCATCTTTGACAATTTTCACCAAGAGCTGTCCTGGGTTTAATGTGGTAAGTACCTCTTGCCCTAGGGCTTTTTCTTTTACCCTATTGGTAAACTCTTTTGCTATCTTAAAGTTGACATCGGCATCCAACAGGGCACGACGCACTTCCTTTAGGGTTTCGGCAACGTTTATCTCGGTAATTTTCCCATGCCCTTTCAGTACCTGAAAGGCTTTGTCTAATTTGGAACTTAGGTTATCAAACATACTTTAGCATTAAGGCACAAATTTACTTATTTTCTAGGGAAGCATTGGCATTAAAATTACTTCCTTCTTGGCTTCTTTTTCCCAACTGTAATAGTGCCATGACTACCGCATGAGGAAAAGTAATGGCGGCCAAGAAAGAAAAGAATAAGGGCAAGAAAATCTTAAGATCCCCGGGGATAAAAAAATAAACAAATCCCAACCCAAAGAGCGCCAATAGCCAATACACAAGGGAATCGTATACATAGGTTCTAAAAAAACTAAGGTGTGATGTCCCATACAAAAAGTGCATTTGATCTTTTATCGATGGAATGCTATGCCAAAAAACAAAATATAGCGCAAAAGCTTCGAGGAGATCTAAAGAAAGAAAAA
>WTJB01000093.1 GCA_011526335.1 Candidatus Arcticimaribacter sp. | reverse complement strand
GGGAAGAGGGGCATAGTATAGATCGAATTTTGACTGCGGATGTAGTGATGAAAAGCCCAGGAATTCCCCATCATGTTACGGTAGTAAAAGCCATCCGTGAAGCGGAAATTCCAATACAATCAGAAATTGAATTTGCAAGCCAATACACAAAAGCAAAAATAATAGGCATTACGGGGAGTAACGGAAAAACAACAACAGCATTACTTACCTACCATCTGCTTAAAGAAGCAGGACTTGATGTTTGTTTAGCGGGGAATATAGGCTACAGTTTTGCGCAAAAAGTTGCAGAAACTACTCCCGATTATTTCGTCTTAGAAATCAGTAGTTTTCAATTGGACGACATCCACAGTTTTGCCCCAGAAATTGCCGTTATCACAAACATAACGCCCGATCATTTAGATCGTTACAACAATGATTTTTCGGCCTATGTAGATGCCAAGCTCAAGATCACGGCTTTTCAGCATCCGCATCAGTTTCTATTGTTCAATAGCGATGATCCTGTGCTAAGAAAGGCACTTAAAAATAAATCCTCTAGGGCCAAAGTATACGCTTACGGGGTAGATGCTACACAGCAACCCGAAATTTCTTTAGAAAAAAACAACATCCACATTCAACTTGAAAACGATACAACTATGTTAACTACCACCCAATTTCCATTGCAGGGGCGTCACAATTTATTGAACACCATGGCTGCAGTTTCGGTCGCACGTATTTTAGATATCAGTAAATCGACTATACGGGAGAGTTTATTGTCATTTAAAGGGGCAGCGCATAGATTAGAACCTGTTCTTAAGATTCAAAATGTAAACTACATAAACGATTCTAAAGCAACGAATGTCAACGCAACCTACTTTGCGCTTGAAAGTATGCAAAACCAAACAGTTTGGATCGTTGGGGGAGTAGATAAAGGAAATGACTACAGCTGTTTGCTTCCTTTGGTGAACGAAAAAGTAAAGGCCATCATTTGTTTGGGTAAAGAGAACGAAAAGCTCTTGGATGCTTTTGCACCTGTAGTGGACCTGATCATTGAAACACAGTCCATGAAGGAGGCGGTGCGTATGGCACATGAACTTACTCAGCCCAAAGAAACGGTTTTGTTGTCTCCTGCCTGTGCAAGTTTTGATTTGTTTGAAAATTACGAGGATCGCGGAGATCAATTTAAAGCTGCTGTACGCAATTTGTAAATGGATAAAAAACAAAACATACTCAAAGGAGATTTGGTACTCTGGGGCATACTCGCCCTTTTGGGGATATTTTCTTTTGTCCCTGTATTTAGTTCTAGTTCAAATTTGGCCTATGTTGTTGGGGGCGGTACACCTTGGCAATACTTGTTCAAGCATATGCTGATTTTAATCTTGGGGTTTTTGTTTATGATCGGTGTACATAAAGTTCCCTATCAATACTTTAAGGGAATTTCTATACTGGCCATGCCCGTGATTGTCTTGTTGTTGTTCTACACCGCAACACAAGGAACCGTTATTGACGGGGCCAATGCCAGTCGGTGGATTCGTATTCCTTTTGTAGGCCTTAGTTTTCAGACCTCTACTCTGGCATCAGTTGTTTTGATGGTTTATGTAGCCAGGTGTTTAGATAAGTGGAAAGAAGAAGAATTGCGTTTTTCAGAAACCTTGTTGCCTCTATGGGTACCGGTAGGGTTGGTGGTTTTATTGATTTTGCCTTCAAACTTTTCTACCGCTTTTATCATCACAACAATGGTTTTTATATTGGCTTTTCTCGGAGGCTATCCTATAAAGTATTTATTGGGAATGCTGGGGGTAGCTTTGGTGATGTTCCTCTTATTTGTTCTGACGGCAAAAGCTTTTCCAGATCTACTACCTAACCGTGTCGATACTTGGGTAAGTAGGATAGAGCGTTTTACAGAGGGGCAAGAATTGGGTCAGGAAAGTTACCAAGTAGAGCGCGCAAAAATCGCTATCGCTTCGGGGGGGATGGCCGGCCTTGGCATAGGCAAAAGCGTCATGAAAAACTTTTTACCCCAAAGTGCATCCGACTTTATTTATGCCATTATAGTAGAAGAATTAGGCCTTATGGGTGGGGTGGCTGTAATTTTAGTTTACCTGATCGTTTTGTTTCGAATACTTATCATCGCCTATAGGGCCAAAACTGTATTTGGTAAACTCCTGGTTGTGGGCGTCGGTTTGCCGATAATCATACAGGCTTTCTTGAATATGGGCGTGGCCTTGAGTGTTTTTCCAGTAACTGGGCAAACCCTTCCGATGATATCAAGTGGAGGGACCGCAGCATGGATGACCTGTATTGCCTTTGGAATTATCCTAAGCGTAAGTGTAGATTATACCGAACCCCCGAAAGAGGAAGAAATAACAATGAGTGATAACCCTTTAGCCGTCTTAAGTGAAACCTTATAAATTTATCATATCTGGAGGAGGTACAGGAGGACATATCTATCCTGCTGTTGCAATAGCCAATGAATTGAAACTAAGTTATCCTGGGTGTAAAATATTATTTGTTGGCGCTAAAGGGAAAATGGAAATGGAAAAGGTGCCGCAAGCGGGTTTTCCCATAAAGGGATTATGGATAGCAGGATTTCATAGAAATCAGCCTTGGCGAAATTTATTGATTCCTTTCAAATTGGTGGTGAGTTTCTTTCAAGCGACTTGGATTCTTTTGCGTTTTAGGCCTCATATGGCTATTGGAACCGGCGGTTTTGCCAGTGGTCCTTTGCTTCTTGTGGCCAGTACATTGAAAATAAAAACTTGGATTCAAGAACAGAACTCCTTCGCTGGAATAACCAATAAACTCCTTGCGAAAAGTGTTGGGGG
>WTJB01000284.1 GCA_011526335.1 Candidatus Arcticimaribacter sp. | reverse complement strand
ATAAAGGATTATGAAAAATTATTTTACGCTTTTCGTTATTGGATTACTTTTCAGTAGTTGTGTTTCTTCAAAAATTTTTAATGAGATCGAGAGCCGCTACGCCAAACTAAAGTTAGATCACACCACTTTAGAAAAAGAAAATGCTCAATTGATTATCAATTACGATTCTCTTCGATACCATCTCGGAACTTTAGAAAATGAAAACAAACAATTGGGACAAAGCCTAGCAACTACTTCCAATACCTTAGCCAACTTACAAGAAGCCTATACTGCATTAGAACAAAACAGCAGTACGGCCCTGCAAGAAAGTATTGAAAAAAACAATGGACTTTTGGAACAAATTCAAATCAAAGAATCCGAATTGTTGGCAGATCGAAATCGTCTAGACTCGCTGAAAAAAGAATTAGGCGATCGTATTGTTCGTGTAGAAGAGTTGGAAGGCCTGATTGCAGAAAAAGAGCAATTGATGAATGCGTTAAAGAATTCGTTAAGTGAAGCCCTGCTGAGTTTTGAGGGGAATGGATTGAGCGTTGTCCAAAAAAATGGAAAAGTATATGTATCTATGGAAAACAAACTTCTCTTTCAATCGGGAAGTTGGAAAGTAGGTCCTACCGGTAAAGATGCATTGAAGCAATTGTCAGCGGTACTGGCCGCCAACCCAGAAATTGCCATCACCATAGAGGGACATACAGACACCGATCCATATGTAGGGAATGCATCCTTGAGTGGGAATTGGGATTTATCGGCAAAACGCGCCACAGAAATCGTAAAAATTTTACTCAAAAATAAAGCCATTCAACCTGAAAATTTAACCGCAGCAGGAAGAGGGGAATACCTTCCCGTAGCCTCAAATAAAAACACTTCAGGGCGGGCAAAAAACAGAAGAATTGAGGTAATCTTATCCCCAAAATTGGATAAAATATCAGACCTTTTAGAAGCACTATAATTTTATGAAATACACTACTTTACCTGGAACAGACTGCCGTGTAAGTCAGTTGTGTTTAGGGACCATGACCTTTGGAAATCAAAACACTGAAGCTGAGGGTCATGATCAGATGGACCTTGCATTAGAAAGGGGGATCAACTTTTTTGATACAGCAGAATTGTACCCCGTGCCGGCTACCGCAGCTACCTATGCAGATACTGAGCGCATCATGGGGACTTGGTTTAAAAAAACAGGGAATCGAGATAAAATCGTCTTGGCATCAAAAATAGCGGGTCCGGGAAGTTATACGGCGCACATCAGAGACCACGAGCACTTTAGTCCTAAACATTTACGTGAAGCTTTGGAAGGAAGTCTAAAGCGCTTACAAACCGACTATATCGATCTTTATCAGTTGCACTGGCCAGAACGTATGACCAATTTCTTTAGTGTAAGAGGCTATAAAGGGCATCCTCAAGAAGATCCTTGGGAAGATAATTTTGAAGAAATCTTAGGGACGCTAGGAGAGTTGATTACCGAGGGAAAAATAAAACATATTGGCCTCTCCAACGAAAGTCCTTGGGGCCTGCACCGTTGTTTACAACTCGCAGAAAAAGGCTTCCCGAAAATGATTACGGTTCAAAATCCTTATAGCCTTCTCAACCGTTTGTTTGAAGTAGGAAATGCCGAAATATGTATGCGTGAAGGAATGGGGCTCTTGGCCTATTCTCCTTTGGGCTTTGGACGTTTAACGGGAAAATACAGGAATGGGATGCCCGAAAATTCTCGCTTTAAGTTGTTCCCGAATTTGGCACGTTTTAATGGAGACAATAGCATTCTGGCTACCGAAGAATATTATAAAGTAGCTCAGGAGTTTGGGCTTTCACTTACCCATATGGCATTGGCCTTTGTGACAAGTCGTCCTTTTGTGACCTCCAATATCATAGGTGCAACGAATTTGGAGCAATTAAACGAAAACATTGATTCGGCAGAAATCACCCTTTCAAAAGAGGTGTTAAAAGCCATAGAAAAAGTGCAGGAAACGATACCCAATCCTGCACCATAACATGGATTTTTTTGTGGCTTAAAGTACGGTAGAAAACCCTTACACTACCGCTTCCAATAGCGCTTTGGTAAAGGGTGATTCGGGTTGTGCATACAATGCATCGGCTTCTTTTTCTTCTACAATTTCTCCTTTATGCATGACCAGAATACGGTCTGCCATATAGTGCACTACGGCCAAATCGTGTGAGATAAAAAGGTAGGAAAGCTGAAGTTTTTCTTTGAGTTCATTTAAGAGATTCAGTACCTGCGCCTGTACAGAAATGTCTAGGGCGGCTACAGATTCGTCACAGATCAATAGTTGAGGTTCTACCGCTAAGGCCTTTGCGATTACCGCTCGCTGGCGTTGCCCCCCAGAAAGTTGGTGGGGGTATCGCGCGTAAAATTCAGCCGTTAAACCCACCTGTTCTAGCAGTAAGAGGGCCCTTTGTTTTCGTGCTTTTTTTGGAACGATTTCATGAACGGCCAATATTTCTTCCAAGGCTTGTCCGAGACGATGCGAAGGGTGTAAAGCGGCAAATGGATCTTGAAAAATAAACTGTACTTTTTTTCTGTATTCTTTCAGTGCTGTGGTATTTAAACGGGTACAGTCCTGATTTAAAAAATGTATTTCGCCCGCAGTAGCTGATTCTAAGTGAACCAAGATTTTTGACAATGTACTCTTTCCACAACCCGAAGGCCCTACTAGGCCTAAAGTTTCTCCAGGGTAGAGTTTGAACTGGATGTTGTTTAAGACCTTGACTTCTTCATTCTTGCCCAAAAAATGGCGCGTCGTGTAGGTTTTAGAAAGCCCCTCCACTTCTAGTAACGGGGGTTGCGCATAAA
>WTJB01000001.1:1304-10582 GCA_011526335.1 Candidatus Arcticimaribacter sp. | reverse complement strand
CCCTCTTTCCAGGATGAAAACCTGGCGTCCTAACCGATAGACGAACGGGCCAAAATTTTATGGTTGCAAATCTAAAACGAATTAAATTATCTCGCAACGATTTTTCAATTAAAATTTTTTTTTTCTTTCTTAATATGCCTTAGCAAACAAGACCCTCTGATTAGAAGGTTTTCCGCTGTAAACACAAAGGCCAGATTCTTCTTTTGAAGTATAAGGAATACAACGAATGGTTGCTTTGGTCTTCTTTTTAATCGCTTCTTCCGTCTCGGCTGTGCCATCCCAATGCGCAGAAAGGAATCCTCCTTTTTCATTGAGCACCTTTTGGAAAGATTCAAAATCATCTACTGGGGTGATGTGTTCCTCTCTAAACCTTAGTGCACGGGTAAACAAGGCCTCTTGTATTTCTTCTAATAAAGCAGGGATTTGTGTTGCCAACTCTTCTTGGGGAACAAAAGATTTACTCAGGGTATCGCGTCTGGCCAATTCTACTTGACCTTTTTCTAGGTCTTTGGGTCCAATGGCTATACGAAGGGGAACCCCCTTAAGCTCGTAATCATTAAACTTAAGTCCTGGCTTTACATTGTCGCGATCGTCATATTTTACGGCAATTCCTTTGGCCGATAATTGTTCTTGTACTTGATGAGCTACTTTAGAAATTTCCTCCAACTGCTCTTGCCCTTTATAAATGGGAACAATTACCACCTGTATAGGAGCTAGGTTGGGAGGCAATACAAGTCCGTGATCATCGCTATGGGTCATAATCAACGCCCCCATTAAACGGGTAGAAACGCCCCATGAAGTAGCCCATACGTGATCTAAACCTCCAGTTGCCGTGGCAAACTTTACATCAAAGGCTTGCGCAAAATTTTGACCTAAAAAGTGAGAAGTCCCGGCTTGAAGGGCTTTTCCATCTTGCATCAGGGCTTCTATACAGTGGGTTTCCACCGCTCCTGCAAATCGTTCGCTTTCTGTCTTTACTCCTTTGATGACAGGAATGGCCATAAAGTTTTCTACAAAATCAGCATATAAGTTGTTGATCAATAAAGTCTCGTCCATAGCCTCTTGCTCCGTAGCATGTGCCGTATGTCCTTCTTGCCACAAAAATTCTGCGGTACGCAAAAACAAACGTGTACGCATTTCCCAACGCACCACATTGGCCCATTGGTTGATCAGTATAGGCAAGTCGCGATAGGACTGTATCCAATTCTTATACGTGTTCCAGATAATGGCTTCACTCGTGGGCCTTACGACCAATTCTTCTTCTAGCTTGGCCTCTGGATCTACCATTAGCTTCCCTTTCTCGTCAGGATTATTTTTCAGACGATAGTGGGTTACTACAGCACACTCTTTGGCAAAACCTTCGGCGTTTTTCTCTTCTGCTTCAAATAAACTTTTGGGTACAAATAGAGGGAAATAGGCGTTCTGGTGTCCTGTAGCTTTGAATTTTTTATCCAGTTCCGCTTGCATTTTTTCCCAGATGGCAAAACCGTAAGGTTTGATGACCATACATCCTCTAACAGCTGAATTTTCAGCGAGATCCGCTCGGGTGACCAACTCATTATACCATTTTGAATAATCCTCCGAACGTTTGGTTAACTTTTTTGACATGTTTTTGGCACAGATTTTGTCTGTAGTGTTTTGTAAATTGGTTTCTTTGGCAAAACTAATTATTTTCGTTTGCATTGAGCCATAAAAACTGGAGTTATGAGGTATTATTTATCAAATTCGATTCGTAAAAACATTTTTGGAATTTTATTGGCCACGGGGCTTGTCGGTTGTGGTAGTTTTCAGAGTGCATCTTACTACAGTGACGGAATCTATGGCGCAAATGTCACCAAAGTGAGTATCCAACGCGAAAATCCCTCGCCAAAGGCCAATGCCTATAGCCAGTATTTTGACGAACAAGCAAAACTGTATGCATGGGAGGAATCTCCTGAAGATGCCTATTTGACAAATATTGATTCTTTAAACACCCAACAACCGCTTGCACAACAACAAGTAAGAAGCCAGTGGGGCAGCGGAAACAAAACAACCGAAATATACATTGTTGATAACCGCTTAGACTTTGGGCTATTCCCCTTTAACGTAAATAATTTTTACGGCTACAATTACGGTTTTAATCCGTATTGGGATTTTTATGATCCTTTCTATAATCCTTACTGGGGTGGTTTTGGTTGGAATTTTTATTCTCCTTTTAACCGTTGGGGTCGTTTCAACAGAGGATTTTATAGTCCTTTCTATGGAGGGTACGCCTATGGCGGGTTTTATGCTCCGTTTTACGCTCCCTACCGAAATTATCCTTTTTGGAATAGACACAATAGATTTCGGAGAAACAACAACATCAACAGAAGATCCTATGCGCAAAACTATAGAGGCGAGCGGTCTTATGCTCGATCGCCTAGGGTAAGAAATAATGCCCGCACAAATGTTAGAGCGAACAATAATGCCGTCCGTTCTAGCGTGAGGAATGGTTCAACGGCCGTTAGATCTACGAGAAATAGACGTATAGTAAACGGAGAGGCTATAGAAGTCCCAAATTTGGTTAGAGAGGCCAGAACGGTTACTGCTAGAAGAAATATTGACAGCCAACGTGGACAATATTCAGGTCAACAGTCTAGAACTGGACGCTTAAACGGTGAATCTGGACGCAGCTACGTGCCGGCAACGCGGAATTATACACAAAGAAGCAATGCCTCAGGATCGGAGCGACAAAATCAAAGTGTTCGAAGTCCAAGACAGAACAACAGTAATTCTTCTAATAGCAGAAGTTATTCGGCCCCTAGAAGAAGTGCTTCACCGTCCAGGAATTACAGTGCCCCGTCTGGAAATAGATCCTACAGTTCTCCTAGCCGATCTAGTGGTAGGGCTTCCCGTTCCAGTAGTTCAAGCAGAAGACAATAAGAAAAAAAACACCCAATATGAAAAAGAAAATGTTATTTCTCTGGCTCGTGCTATGCCTAAATTTTACAGGCATAGCCCAGGGAATACAAGATGCTTTACGGTACAGTCATGAAAACTTTAACGGCACGGCACGTTATACCGCCCTTGGTGGTGCCTTTGGGGCTTTGGGTGGCGATTTAAGTGCTTTACACAGCAATCCAGCGGCTTCCTCTGTTTTTGCCGTTTCTCAAGTTGGAATTACGGCCAACCACATGAACAAAAACCTAAGCTCATCTTTCTTAGGCAACGAGACTACAACCGATAATCCTGTCTTTGATATCGGACAACTTGGAGGTGTTTTTGTTTTTAATGATACCAGTGGAATGGAGGGATGGACAAAACTTAGTGTTGCGTTCAACTATCAAAAAAATGCCTATTACAACGATGACTTTAGCGCATTTGGATTTAATCCTAACGGAATAGAGCAGTATTTTTTGCACTATGCCGATGGGCTTAATCTTGAGTATCTACAAACAATTGATAACGAAACCATTGATGAATTATATCAATACTTGGGCGAAGAACCCGGCTTAGGCTATGGTGCTCAACAAGCTTTATTGGGATATCAATCTTTTGTTCTTCAACACATCGAAGATACCCCTACAAACAATCAATACTTTTCTACCACGGTTGCCAATGCTGGGGGCTATGAACAAGATGTATATAAGTACAGGGAAGGAAATCAAAAAAAATACACTTTCAATTTTAGTGCTGCCTACAACAATCGGTTGCATTTAGGGATCAGCCTGAATTCGCACCGCATTGAGTATTCAGAACGGATGGATTTTTATGAAGTAAATTATACCGCAAGTTCCACAATTCAAGCTTTTCGCTTTCAAAACGAACTCTATTCACAGGGAGAGGGCATTAGCTTCCAACTGGGAATGCTGTATAAACTGTTGCCTAATGTTCGTTTTGGCCTGGCCTATGACAGTCCTACATGGTTTCGATTCAATGAAATCAACAAGCAATTTGTCGTGGTCGATTTGGACTCCGACACCACCAATGATGTTCTTGTGATAGACCCACAGGTCGATTTGATTTTACCGGAATATTGGGTACACACACCCGCGCAACTCAAAGCAAGCTTTGCCTACATCGCCAAAGACAAGGGATTTATCAGTGCTGAAATTGGCCGAAAAAGTTTTAGCCAACTGGCTTTTGGGCCCAGAGATGACGACTATTTTACAACATTAAACGGCAGACTAAGGGAAACATTACAAGACGTTACACTGGTTCGCCTTGGTGGAGAATATCGTATTGAAAAGGCTTTTCTTCGCGCAGGCTATATTAATGAAAGCAGTAGTGTGATACAAGGAGACAATGCTAGAACCGTAAGGAGTTATGGTTTGGGCTATGATTTCGGGAACAGCTTATTGGATTTTAGCCTTCAATTTTTATCGTTTAATCAATCGCAACCCGTATTTCAAAACGGTTTAACGGATCCGATTGAGCTATCCCATAAACAAATGAATATTGCCCTAACCTATTCGCTAAAGCTGTAAGGGTTTCCCCTAAATGTTGAAAGAGATTTCGTATCTTTGTGCCTATGAAAATCGAAAAATTCAGTCTAGAAGAAATCGAAGAATTAGGAAATGATCATGTAGGAAGCAGCGCACAAACTCCATTACGTGATGATGCTTTTGATCTTTCCGATCAAGAAAAGATTTCTAAGATAGAAGCTAAAGTAGCCGATATCTTACATATACTTGGGATGGACCTTACAGACGACAGCCTTAGCGGGACCCCAAAACGCGTTGCCAAAATGTATGTCAATGAGATTTTTGGAGGACTGAACCCCGCCAACAAGCCCAAAGCCTCTACTTTTAGCAATAAATATAAGTACGGCGAAGTTTTAGTAGAAAAAAACATCACCCTCTACTCTACTTGCGAACATCACTTACTTCCCATAGTCGGAAAAGCACATGTGGCCTATATTTCTAAAGGAAATGTTGTAGGCCTTTCAAAAATGAATAGAATTGTACAATACTATGCACAACGCCCACAAGTGCAAGAACGCCTAACGCTACAGATCGTTGAAGAGCTACAAACGGTATTGGGGACAAAAGACGTTGCCTGTGTAATTGATGCGAAGCACCTTTGTGTAAACTCACGGGGCATTAGCGACATCAGTAGTAGTACGGTAACCGCTGAATTTGGTGGAAAGTTTAAAGAAAAAGAAACCAAGAGAGAATTTTTGGATTACATCAAACTAGAGACTGAATTTTAATGCAGGAACTTTCGGTATACAATTCCCTGTCCGGAAAGAAAGAAAAGTTTGTTCCACTAACAGAAAACTACGTGGGTATGTATGTTTGTGGTCCTACCGTTTACAGCAATGTTCACTTGGGAAATTGCCGTACGTTTATTTCTTTTGATCTTATTTTTAGATACTTAAAACACCTTGGTTTTAAAGTGCGTTATGTAAGAAACATTACAGATGCTGGACACCTAGAAAATGATGCTGATGTAGGCGAAGATCGCATTGCTAAAAAAGCGCGTATAGAGCAGATCGAACCCATGGAGGTTGTGCAGCGCTACACGGTAGACTTCCACGAGACCCTAGCTAAATTTAACACCCTCCCCCCTAGTATAGAACCGACGGCTACAGGGCACATCATCGAGCAAATCGAAATCATCAAAAACATTCTTGATGCAGGCTATGCCTACGAAGTTAATGGATCTGTTTATTTTGACGTGATTGCCTTCAATGCTGACCACCACTATGGAAAACTCAGTGGACGTAAAATTGAGGACTTAATTCACAATACCCGCGAACTGGACGGTCAAAGCGATAAAAAAAATCCACAAGATTTCGCCTTGTGGAAAAAAGCAGAACCCAATCACATCATGCGGTGGCCTTCGCCGTGGAGCGATGGTTTTCCGGGTTGGCACCTTGAGTGTACTGCTATGAGTACCAAATATCTTGGAGAACAGTTTGATATACATGGTGGAGGAATGGATTTAAAATTCCCGCATCACGAGTGCGAAATTGCACAGGCTGAAGCCATGACCAAAAAATCTCCTGTAAACTACTGGTTACACGCCAATATGCTTACCCTTAATGGTAAAAAAATGGCGAAATCTACCGGGAACAACATTTTACCTGAGGAGATGTTTTCGGGGAATAACCAAATTTTCAGTAAGGCCTTTACACCAGAAGTTACCCGTTTTTTCTTATTGCAAGCCCACTATAGAAGCATAGTAGACCTAAGTGAAGATGCACTTCTAGCGTCTGAAAAAGGATACTATAGGCTGCTAGAAGGGATAAAAACACTCGCTACCCTACCCACAGCAAAATCTACAGAAGGGTTTTCTTATGCCGAATGGGAGTCAAAGTGTTATGCCGCTATGAATGATGATTTTAATAGCCCGCTCTTGATTGCCCAATTGTTTGATGCGGTAAAATTCATCAATGCGGTTTCAGCACAAACGGCAAAGGTGAGCGCAGAAGATCGCAAACAACTTGAACAAAAAATGCATCAGTTCATTCATGAGGTATTGGGGCTTCAAACCACACAAGAAGGTGCAAGTGGCTCTTCTGAAGCTCTTGACGGTACAGTAAAATTATTGATCGATATTCGCAAAGAAGCGCGCGACAACAAAGACTTTGCCACCTCAGACAAAATTCGCGATCAGTTGTTGAAACTCGGTATTCAGCTAAAAGACGGAAAAGACGGGACAAGCTTTACCCTCTAAATGAAACGGCTACTCATCTTCCCGTTTGTTTTACTGATTCGCTTTTATCAAAACGTGATTTCCCCGCTTACCCCGCCCAGCTGTAGGTATTCTCCAAGCTGTTCGCACTACAGCCTAGAAGCCTTACAAAAACACGGTTTATTTAAAGGAGGATATCTCGCCATCAAGCGGATCTTGAGCTGCCACCCCTGGTCTGCTGGTGGACATGATCCCGTACCTTAATTGTTTACATATTTCGTGAACATTACGTATTTTTAAAAAAAATAGAAACCAAATGCACTTACTTAAAATTCTTTGGGAACCCAGCACTACCTTAATCAAAATTGGCAGCTTTGGGATCTATTATTACAGCTTGATGTTTGTCATTGCCTTTGCACTAGGGCTGCGCATCATGAAAAAAATGTATGAAAAAGATAGAGTAAGTATAGACTACCTAGAACCCATGCTTTTTTATGTCGTCATATCTACCCTTTTAGGAGCGCGACTAGGCGAGGTGTTTTTTTATAACTGGGCCTACTATCAAAATCATTTACTTGAAATTCTCTTACCGATCCAAGTACTCGACGAAGGAGGATTTAAGTTTGTCGGTTTTCGAGGGCTAGCGAGCCACGGAGCTGCAATAGGCATCTTACTGGGTATTGTCCTCTATCGACTACAGTATCCTTACAAATCTCTTGTATGGGTATTGGACCGACTCATTATCCCTACAACCCTTGGGGCTGCTTTTGTTCGAATAGGAAACTTTTTCAATTCTGAAATTGTAGGAAATTATACCGGGAACAATTACGG
The DNA here is from genome assembly GCA_011526335.1 of Candidatus Arcticimaribacter sp. GTDB lineage: Bacteria > Bacteroidota > Bacteroidia > Flavobacteriales > Flavobacteriaceae > Arcticimaribacter. The sequence continues at coordinate 3,154 of WTJB01000001.1, read as the reverse complement.
CGTTGTATTTGTAAATCGCGGGGAAGTTCTCCCGCGGCATCCTGCACAATTGTATGAATCCATCGGGTATTTTCTTTTGTTCTTTTTACTTCGCTATTTGTATAAGAATAAAGAAAACAGGAAAGACGGCTTCTTACTGGGTGTTTTTATGAGTGTCTTATTCAGCATTCGCTTTTTAGTCGAATTTGTAAAAGAAAGCCAAGGCGGGTTTGAAACCAATCTTCCCGCTTTATCTACTGGACAGTGGCTTAGTATTCCACTTATTCTAGCGGGACTTGTTGTCCTTACGATCTCACAACGAAAAAAAACCTAATATGACTTCCCCAAAATCTTTACACTATCCTATTGGAGCCTTCGAATACCAAAACGCATTTCATGCGGAAGAGGTTTCGGATAAAATAAAACAACTGGAACGCTTTCCACATGATTTACAGTTGCTTGTAGAAAAACTCAACACAGAACAAATCAATCATCCTTATCGAACAGGAGGATGGACAGGGAGACAAGTGGTGCATCATCTAGCCGATAGCCATATGCATGCCTACCTCAGGACAAAATTTGCTCTTTTGGAAAAAGAAACCGAAATAAAACCCTATAACGAAAAAGAATGGGCAGAAGGGAAAGAAATTTCCTCCCTCCCACTTAGTGCGAGCCTAGGAATTTTAGAAGGGGTACATCAACGGTGGTGTGCTGTTTTTAGCGCGATGACCCAAGAAGAGTTTTCGCACACGTATCTCCATCCAGAATACCAAACCAAAGTAACTTTACACGAAGTACTTTACCACTATACCTGGCATTCTTATCATCATTTAGGGCACTTAAGGTTGCTGTTGGGTTAATATGGGATAAAAAAAATCACGGCTAAACCGTGATTTTTTTCTTTTACACTAAGTGTAGTATTATTTTTCTTCCTGCTTATTAAGCGTATCGAACATCACAGGAGTTGCGATAAAGACAGAAGAATAGGTTCCTACCAATACCCCTACAATAAGGGCGAACATAAAGCCTCGAATAGACTCTCCTCCAAAAATAAAGATGGCGAGTAGTACCAATAAGGTGGTTAATGAGGTATTCAATGTTCTACTCAAGGTAGAATTCAATGCGCCGTTTACGGTATCATTGAGCTTCCACTTGGGATGATCTTGGGTGTACTCGCGAATACGGTCAAATACAACTACCGTATCGTTTAAAGAGTATCCAATAACCGTTAATATTGCAGCAATAAACGCTTGGTTGATTTCCATATTAAAAGGCATGATGGTATAGGTCAAAGAGAAAATCCCTAAAACTATCAATACATCGTGGAATACCGCAGCAACAGCACCCAAAGAGAATTGCCATCTTTGGAAACGCAAGAGAATGTATAAGAAGACAACAATTAACGATCCTACAACAGCTAGATATGAATTCTTTTTAATGTCATCGGCAATGGTAGGACCGACTTTGATAGAAGACATGATGCCAACGGTTTTATCGTCCGCACCGTTAACGAATGCATCATAGGTATAGCCGTCGGGTAAATACGCCTGTAAGCCAGCGTAGAGTTTCTCATAGATTTCTTCATCTATCTCCGTTCCCTCTTGATCAATTTTGTATTTGGTTGTGATTTTCAATTGATTATCTTCTCCAAAAGTTTTCACTTCTGCACTACCGAAAGCATCAACCAAAACAGCCTCTACTTCCGTTGGGTTCATGATTTGATCAAAACGTACCGTATAGGATCTTCCTCCTACAAAGTCCACACCTTGGTTTAAACCTTTGGTTCCTAATGAAATTAAGCTAATCAAAACCAATACCGCAGACACGCCGTAGGCGGCTTTTCTTTTTTGCAAGAAAGCAATGGCAATATT
>WTJB01000001.1:0-1204 GCA_011526335.1 Candidatus Arcticimaribacter sp. | reverse complement strand
ATCCCGATGGTCAATACAATACCTGCAATTCCAGGAAGGGTAAGGACAGCTCCTAGACTCGCTAGAACACCAAAGATGAATAGAATGTTTAATACCAAAGCAATGTTGGCATAAATTCCAGAAGTACCGTAGTAGAAAATCATCCAACCCAATACGATAATCAAAGCGATGAGGAAGGAATAGATTCCACTCTGGATGGCTTCTTTCCCTAGAGAAGGTCCAACAATTTCGGATTGGATAATATCTGCTGATGCAGGTAGTTTACCAGCACGCAGTACGTTCGCCAGGTCAATGGCTTCGTTAAGGGTAAATGTACCTGTAATTTCTGAGCGTCCACCAGCAATAGCCCCGTTAGAAACGCCTGGTGCAGAATAGACAACATCATCCAAAACAATGGCAATATTACTCGCCTCCTTAAATGCTTTTCCTGTTAAGTTTTCCCAAATTCGAGCTCCTTTTCCGTTCATCTGCATAGAGACGGCAGGTTCACCCAGTTGACTATAGGTTTGTACCGCATCAACAACAACTCCCCCACTCAACGGAGGAACCCCATCACGATTGGATTTTAACGCATAAAGGTCTGCAAGTTCAGCATTCGGGTCTGGCTTGCCCCAAGCAAATTTTACATAACGCAGGTTAGAAGGAAGTAAACGACGTACCTCAGGCACATCTAACCAAGCCATTACTTGGTCGGCGTCTTTTTTGGCAAATTGAGCGATAATTGGCCCGCCCTGATAACCGTATCCTTTGATCAAGTCCATCAACGGATTGGCATCCACTGCGGTAGAATCTTGCGCACTAACATCGGCGAGTAAATCATCTATTTCAGAAGCCGCTTCGGCTGCTGCTACAGTTGATTTGTTTTTTTCGATATCAATCAAAAGATTGTTCGCCTCGTAAAGAAAGTTAACAAACTGATCGTTTTTAAAGGTTTCCCAAAACTCAAGTTGGGCTGTACTTTGTAGTAAGTTTTTAACTCGCTCAACATCACGTGCCCCTGGCAGTTCCACCAAGATACGCCCAGATGTTCCTAGACGTTGAATATTGGGTTGGGTAACACCAAATTTATCAATACGCTTACGCAATACTTCAAAAGCAGAAATGATGGATTCATCAATTTTTCGACGAATAATTGGACGAACCTGTTCATCTGTCATCTCAAAATTGATTTGTTCGCTTAGAGTACGATTGGCAAAGATATCTG
>WTJB01000078.1 GCA_011526335.1 Candidatus Arcticimaribacter sp. | reverse complement strand
TTTTGTTTTCGATAATATCTCCCCCCAGTTGTTTTCCGAAAGTTTTGGGGTCTCCAAAAGCGTCGAGATAATCATCTTGTAACTGGAAGGCCAATCCTAAATCGATTCCAAACTGATAAAAAGGAGTACTATTTTCTGTTGACATTCCTCCAATCAAAGCACCCATTTGAAGGGCACACCCTAGAAGTACGGCTGTTTTTAAACGGATCATTTCCAAGTATTCTGCCTGGGAGACCCCTTTTCGTGTTGGGAAATCCATATCCATTTGCTGCCCCTCACACACTTCTCGGGCGGTTGTACTAAACAGTTGGGTTAAGGGAGTAAAGAGGGCTGCCGGATAGGCGTTTAAACATTGGTATGCCCAGACCAACATTACATCTCCGGATAAAATTCCTGTATTGCCATCCCATTTTTCGTGTACAGTAGGCTTCCCGCGTCGAACAGGGGCTTCGTCCATAATGTCGTCATGCACTAGACTAAAATTATGAAAAACCTCGATGGCCATCGCTGCAGGAAGTGCTTGTGAGAAGTCATCCGCTACGGCATCACAAGCCATCAAAGCCAAGACCGGACGAATGCGTTTGCCTCCCAATCGCATGATGTAGCGTACGGGCGCATATAAATTTTCTGGGGAATGCGCTGGAAGCTCATTCTCTAAATGCTCTAGAAAGGCGGTTTGATAGGTCGCTAACACTGTTTTTTTTTCAAAAATAACATTTTAATACGGGGAGGCCCTCTTCCTGCTGTTCTTTCTTTTTTCTTTTAGGCTAAACAAAAACCTTGGAAACTATTTTGGTTTTCATAGTTTCCTTCTGTACTTTTGCAAAAAAATTGCTATGAAAGAGGCGATTGAAGAAAAAGCAACAATACTTTTTTTTCAAAGGGGATTCAAAAACGTCACCATGGACGACTTGGCGATGAGTATGGGCATTTCCAAGAAAACCCTCTACTCTCATTTTGAAAATAAATTGGATCTAGTGCAACGTTGTGCACAGCGCATATTTGACCAAGCTTGTCTTGAAATAGAAAACGTAAAACAACATGCAGAACATCCCATTCAAGAACTGTATAGTGTTAAATCTCTGGTCTTGAAGTATTTTGCCAACGAAACCACCTCACCCATTTATCAACTTCAAAAGTATTATCCCGAGGTATACAATCATATCAAAAACCAAGAATACGATCGTATGGGGGGCTTGGTAAAAAGTAGCCTTGAAGAAGGTATGGCATCGAATTTGTTTAGAGACAATATCGATGTGGACTTTGTATCACGTCTGTACCTTATTGGTATCGGAGGATTGCGCGATATTGACTTTTTCCCTCCATCAAAATACCAAATAAAACAAGTGATCGAAAATTATTTGGAATACCATCTCAGGGCCATCGTTACCCCCAAAGGATTAGAAATATTGAATCAATTTATCGGAAATACACAAACCTAAATGAAGACAAAATTACTCCTACTTTTTTATGTACTACTAGCTTTTCCAGCGGCTGCACAAGAACTTCCCAGTACGCTTTCTTTGCAAGAAGCCGTAGATTGGGGTGTACAGTACAACAGAACCCTAAAAAGAGCTTCGCTTGAATTACAGAAAGCGCACAAAGAAAAATGGAAAACCATTTCTATTGGTTTTCCGCAAATCAACGCCAACTTACAGTACCAAAATTTTATTGAACAACCCGTATCGCTTATTCCTGCTCAATTTTTTGGGGGAAATGAAGGGGAGTTCGCCGAAGTTGTTTTTGGGACATCCCAAACAGCAATGGGAACGGTAGAATTGAACCAGCTGCTTTTTGATGGCACCTATATCGTCGGAGTACAAGGCATACGCCATTATATAGAAACGGCTGAAAATGTGTTGGAAAAAACAGAATTGGAAATCAAAAAAGCCGTCATCATTTCTTATGTAAATGTCTTGACAGCCAAAGAGAGTCTTGCTGTCTTGGAAAATAATGCTCGCCTACTTTCCAAAAATATAGAAGAGGCACATCAATTGTTTAAAAATGGTTTTGCCGAAGAGGAAACCGTTGAGCAATTGCGCCTAACCCTTTCCAACTTGAATGCTCAAGTACGCTATGCTACCGCTTCAGTAGCCTTGGCAGAAAATGTACTTAAATTGTTGTTGGGTCAAGAGACTTCTGTCGAAATGACCTTATCCAACTCTTTGGCAGAACTCACTGCACTAGCAGTGTTTGAAGAAGATATCCCCCAAGACTATTCCAACAATATTGATCTGCGTTTGTCCGAAAACAATGTGACCTCAGAAAGGCTGTTGTACCGTTTAGAGCGCGCCAAAAACCTCCCGTCTTTTAGTGCCTTTATCAATGGTAGTTATATGGGCAACAGCAATGAGTTTTCTTTTTTTGATCCCGAACAAAAATGGTTTGGCTCTTCCGCTTTTGGGTTGCGGGTACGGGTTCCTATTTTTAGTTCTTTGGGAAGAAAAGCGGGATCTCAAAAAGCCAAACTTACACTAGAACAAGCAGAGCTGCAGTTGATCGAAACCAAAGCAGAATTGTTTGTCGCCTATCAAAAAGCAACCAATGATTTTCGCTTAGCGCAAGAAAACTATTCCACTGCCCAAGAAAACTTAGCCTTAGCAGAACGCATAGAACAAAAAAATACCACTAAGTTTTTTGAAGGGCTTAGCAGTAGCTTCGAACTGAGACAGGCGCAAGTACAACTTTATCAAGCCCAAGAAAATTTTATTCAAAGTATGCGCCAAATCATCATAAATAAAACAGAATTAGATACCCTTATAAATAACGCTCAATAAACGGCCATGAAAAATAGCATCCTTTTACTTTTAAGTATTTTATTTATCCAATGT
>WTJB01000281.1 GCA_011526335.1 Candidatus Arcticimaribacter sp. | reverse complement strand
AATAAATAGGTCCCATAGGCGGTAAATAAAAGGGTCGCCGTTGTTGCTTGTGGACAGCCCTCCTCAAAGCTTTCTGTGGCTTCATCAAAGCAACGGTCATAATATTCTCCTGCAAAGAAGTTACATAAGCTATAACTTCCCTCTCCACTCTGTGCTTCGTCGGTTACCGTTGTGGTAATATTGATAAAACGCCACTCGTTTTGAATTTTGATATGATTACTGTCTTCTGGAGCATTGGGTTCACTTACAGGATCTTTATCTCCTGCAATTTCAATGGCAGTTGCCGTATCACAAAAGTCACTCACGCCGTCTTCTAGGGCGATGTTAAAACGAATGTCTTCGCCCTCCAAAACGATATCGGTCAATGTCGCGTTCAAACCCGCTTGCGGCACCGAAGTCGTACGGGTATAATTTTCACCCATCAAAACCAAACGACTGATCTCCAAGCTCGTATCGGTTTCTGTATAGTCTAAATCAAAAACACCTTTGTAGATTCTAGTAATAGCATTCCCCTCCTCGTCTTCTCCAGCGCTAAGGGTCAACAAATAGGTATTGTCATTGATGAATTCAATTTCATCTACATTACAATCGGCAGTATTGATTTTAGATCCTATTGTTCTTCTTCTTAGTTTCCATCTCCCCACAAGGTTGATTTCTGTTTGCGTACGAATTTCTTCGAGTTCTTGCTCCGATAAGTGCGGATCAACACCAGAGCCGTTTCCACAAGAGTATATAAAAAATAATAGTGATAGGGCAAACAGACTGAAGGTGGCTTTTTTCATCGAACAATAATTATAGTATGCCACTAAAGTACAAACTATTGTAATGATTTACTACTTCTATAATTATTATACATCACAAATGGCAATAGCTTGCTTTAGACTTTCAATGGGTTGACTATGCGTTGGAATAAATTCTTGAGCAACATACCCTTTAAAACCAGTAGCAACAATAGCTTTCATAATGGCGGTATAGTTGAGTTCTTGTGTCTGATCTATTTCATGACGCCCGGGAACGCCTGCGGTATGATAGTGCCCAAAATATTGGTGATGATCTTGAATGGTTCGGATAATGTCGCCTTCTGATATTTGCATATGATAAATGTCATAGAGCAATTTGAAATTGGGAGAATCCAATCGTTTACACAATTCTATCCCCCAAGGAGTATTATCACACATATAATCGGGATGATTGACCTTAGAATTAAACAATTCCATTTGGATGACCACGCCCCTTTTTTCGGCTCTTGATAAAATCTTTTTTAATCCAATTTCAGCATTTTTTAAGCCTGTTTCATCATCCATACCCTTTCGATTTCCACTAAAACAGATCAAGTTCGTATATCCTGCATCGGCAACTAAGTCGATATGTTTTAAGTAGTTGTTTACCAAAGTAGTATGGTATTCGGTATGATTAAAACCTTCGGTAAGGCTGATCTCGGCACCATTACACATCGTAGACACCAAATCATATTTTTTGAGTGTTGACCAACCTTTAGGACCGATTAAATCGATGCCGACCAAGCCGATAGACTGAGCAAGCTTACATAGTTCATCTAATGACAAGTCGGGATAGCACCACTGACAAACGCTGTGGTTTATATTTCCTTTTAACGGTTGCATTTGCTTTGGTTTAGAATCCATGGCTGAAACGGTTTCTAAAGGAAAAAGCATTGCGGTTGTTCCTAGACCAACGGTCTTGATTACATCTCTTCGGTTTAGTTTTTTGTTTTTCATAAGATTTAGCGTTAACGCACATTAGATCGTAAAACAATAGCGTGCAATATTTTTTGTGAAATTCTTTTGACAAAAACCCCTAGTTTTTCCTTTTTCCCAAAAGATACTTCCCAGGCTTTTCGGTCAATGGCTTTCATCAATTTCTTGACAAAAGGGGTTAGGGCTAGGCCATTCTTGGTAGCCGGATCATCATGCCCAAGGGTCGTTCCTTTTCCTGTTAGCGCATTCACGGTAACATTGGTTTGAACAAAGCCCGGGCAAATTAAAGTAACATCTACCCCATCCTTTTGATGCTCCATACGCATCACGTCAAAAAAACCGTGTAATGCGTGCTTGGCACCACAATAGCCCGAGCGGTAGGGAGAACCGTATTTTCCCATTACACTGGTTACGACAACGTATTGACCTCCACCTTGAGCCATAAAATGAGGCAAAAGTGCTTTGGATAAGCCTACGGTTCCGAGATAATTTATATCCATGAGTTTTTGGTACACAGAAAAGTCTGTTTCAGCAATCAGAGATCGCTGACTTACCCCTCCGTTGTTAATCAAAATATCTATTTTACCAAAGCAAGCTATGGCTTGTTCCGTTTTGCTTTCTAAGGCGTCAAAAGCCGTAAGATCTAGCGGAACTATTTTTATGTTTTCTGGGTTGGCACAGGCTGTCTTTACGCGCTCTAATTCTTTTTCTCTTCGAGCAGATAAAATTAATTTAGCCCCCCTTTCGGCATATTGATAGGCCAACTCTTCCCCGATCCCGGAGGAGGCACCTGTTATCCAAATTACTTTATTCATGTTTAAATGATATTAAATTTCCCAGCCTTTACGGTAGTCACGTCCAACAAATTGGTTGGCTTCTTCAAGGTTGGTTATTTTCATGGCATTGCCATCCCAAAGCAGCTTTTTTTGTCCATAATATTCTGTATTTCGTCCGCTTCCTCTTCGTAAAAGATAAGATCGTATGGCAATATTACCCATCAAAACCGTTTCGGTCAAAGGCCCAGCATAATCAAAAGATGATGTTAAGGCTTTATGCTGATCACTATTGAAGCCTTCTTTTACGGCATCTATCCATTTTCTCTGGTGTCCGTGTTCTGCTTCATTGG
>WTJB01000301.1 GCA_011526335.1 Candidatus Arcticimaribacter sp. | reverse complement strand
CCTTAGAAGATGACACTTGGACAGAAGTTAATATTGATCTTGCTGATGAAGGAATTACGCAAATCGATGATATTACTTTGGAACTTGCCGATAGTGGTACTGCAAATGCGGAGGCTACACTCAATATCGATAATATCCTCTTTTATAGAGAACCTTTGGCTGTTGCCTCTTTTACAATCGATAACAATGCAAAAGATTATGATGTGACATTTACGAATGCCTCGCAAGATGCAACCAGTTATCTATGGGATTTTGGTGATGGCAATACTTCTACTGACGAAAACCCTACGCATAGTTATACCAACGATGGTGCTGAGCGTAATTATTCAGTAACGCTAACGACGACAAACTTTCGTAACAATAGCTCATCAATATCGATGGATGTTCTTGTTGGTCAGGCAGGTCCTATAGATCCAGAAATTTTAAGAGGTGACTTTGAACGATCAAATGGTGCTTCTGATACAGATATTAGAAACGCATGGAAAATAAGTACAACAGGAAATTCAAATCCTTTTGGAACTAGTTCAGACGGTTCTTGTACAAACTATGATGGAAGCGATAACGGTTCCAAAACAAGAGGAGCAAAATGGTCTTCTAGCCAACGTGCCAATCCAGACGGTTCAGTACGACCAGGCAATACTAGATATGCTTATCAGGCCATTACAGTAAGTCCCAACCAAGACTACATCTTTGAGTACCAATACGCCATAAAAACAGGCGGCCCCGATACCAATAGTGTAGTAGGGATGATTTTAAATGGACATTATGATGACAGTGATGAAGCGCTCGCCAGTAACCCTTTAATTAAGCACGTTGGAACAGTTGCCAACGGTAAGTTTGGTGATGGAGGTTGTTCAGGTGCAACTACTGTCATACAGCCTTTTAGATCAAATGCTGTGGGAGAAGTCTCTATTTTCTTCTACACGGTGAATGATCGTGATGCCTATATCGATAACGTTAAAGTATATCCGGTAGTAGAGTAATATAGTTATGCATAACTACCTAAAAGAACTAGTAGTAGTGATTTTAGTGGTATTTATTTCTCAAAACGCCACTGCCCAACAAACGGATAGTGGCGTTTCGGGTTTACCAACAAAGACTGCTAAAAAAAAGACCAAAAAGCGGAATAAAAGGGCAAAACAGCCAAAGATAGATTTAAGTCATTGGAAAGTTACATTACCTATTTCCAATGATAAGGGCAAACCCATTGAAATTGAGCCCCCTGAAATCTTCAACTTTGAGCATATTGAAATAGCGAAACCATACATGTATGTAGATCCCAAACAAGGGGCCATCGTTTTTCATGCAATGCCTACGCAGTCTACCACACGCAATACTAAATATTCTCGCTCTGAATTAAGAGAACAAATGATTCCTGGGGATAATAATGCCAATTGGACTTTTTCAGACGGCGGCTATCTCAAAGCAAAGATTGCAATGGAAGCCTCGTCTAAGGCCGCTAATGGGAAATACCATCGCACGATAATTTTACAAATACATGGCCGGCTGACCAATGAGCAAAAAGAATTAATTGGCCAAGACGATAATAATGCTCCTCCCATATTAAAAGTCTATTGGGACAACGGAAAGATCAGGCTTAAGTCCAAAGTGTTGAAAAACACAAAACTAGAAACTCCGGCTTTACTCTATGAGGAGGCATGGGACAATGATGCAGGGTTTAATTTTGAACAGGAAGTTGGATTCAGAAAGTTTATCCTAGAGATCAAAGTTTCGGAAGGCAAAATGGTGGTTGTGTTAAATAAAAATGAATATAAGACCTATGAGGGGGTTCACATGGAAAAATGGGGTATTTTTGAAAACTATTTTAAAGCAGGTAATTATTTTCAATCGCGTGACAATGGTTCCTTCTCAAAAGTTAAATTTTACGAACTTGAAGTTCATCATAATTAATATAGAAAATTAGTGAGGTATGTTGATTGATATTGAAATACAGGAGGTTCAAAAAGATATTATCAGTAAAATTAGAGATTTAATTAACCTTAAAAATCTTGAGCCCGGTGACAAGTTACCTTCAGAAAGAATGTTGGCTGAAAAGTTCGCAGTGTCTCGTTCTAATTTGCGTGAAGCTTTGCAAACTCTAGAATTTTATGGTTTAGTCAAATCAATACCACAAAGCGGAACCTTTATTGCCGATATTGGGATTACAGCCCTCAATGGAATGGTTGATGACATTTTAAATTTACCTGTTCCATCGTTTAAAGACCTGGTAGAAGCAAGAATTTTCTTAGAGCTCAAAGGAGTAAAGCTCGCTGCACTAAGAAGGAACGATCAGGATATTATGGACATAGAAAATGCGCTTGCCAATTATACTGAAAAAGTCATTCGTGGCGAAGATGCTGTTGAAGAAGACCTGCTGTTTCATTTAGCCGTCGCAAAAGCGAGTAAAAATCCAACGCTCAATACTTTTATGCTTAAAATTACACCAGAGATCATTAATAATTTTGAGAAGCATCATATATGTGATAAGAACACAGCTTTTAAAGGGATACAAGAGCACAAAGATATTCTGGATGCCATAAAAGAACAAAATCCTTCTCAGGCCAAAGAGGCAATGAAAAAACACTTCAAGAACCTTTATCAATATTGTTACAACACTGACTAGTATTCAGGGCCTATTCATTTAAGGGTGTTTCGTTTATAAAAACACAAATTAAGGTGCTATTTATTGCACATTCTATCTTCCTTTCCTTTTTTTTTTGGTAAGTATCAAAATTTAAATATATTTGGTCAACCAATTTGGTAAACCAAACTGGATTACCAGATTTTCTCAATCGAATTTTTAATTTGATAGGAGTAGTTTCTTCGTAGAAACAAAATATTAATTGTAGGT
>WTJB01000188.1 GCA_011526335.1 Candidatus Arcticimaribacter sp. | reverse complement strand
ACCATAGCCTCAGGAATACTTCCCTTAAGATATACTGGGGTTACACAGCTTTGGGTAGTTCCAATATCAAATCCGCGTTCTTTTAGTCCAGATTGGAGTGCATTTACGTTCTCCCAAAGTTTATTTTTAAATTCAGGACGGGTACGCAACATATCCAGGCGTTTTAGTGCACCTTCTACCAAAACCATTTGTAAAGATTTGGCGAACATCTGAGAACGCATATTGTATTTCAAAAAGTCAATGATTTCTTTATCCCCAGCAATAAAGGCTCCGGTAGAAGCCATAGATTTTGCAAAGGTGGCGAAATATACATCAATATCATCTTGCACGCCTTGCTCTTCTCCAGCACCGGCTCCTGTAGCTCCAAGGGTACCAAAACCATGCGCATCATCTACGAGTAAACGGAAGTTGAATTTAGATTTTAAAGCGATAATTTCTTTTAATCTACCCTGCTCACCGCGCATACCAAAGACACCTTCAGAAATAACGAGTATCCCTCCTCCGGTTTGTTCAGCCATTTTGGTAGCACGAACAAGGTTCTTTTCAAGGCTTTCAACATCATTATGCTTGTAGGTAAAACGTTTCCCGTGGTGTAAACGTACACCATCTATAATACAAGCATGTGCATCGACATCATAAACAATGACATCATTTTTTGAAACCAAAGTATCAATAGTAGAAAGGATACCTTGGTAACCAAAATTGAGCAAATAAGCCGATTCTTTACGAACAAAGGCCGCTAGTTCTTTTTCTAACTGCTCATGCAAATCGGTATGTCCAGACATCATTCTTGCTCCCATAGGGTAGGCAGAACCATATTTGGCTGCTGCTTGTGCATCTGCTTCCCGTACTTCTGGCTGATTGGCAAGGCCTAGATAATCATTGACACTCCATGTGATCACTTCCTTTCCGTTAAACTTCATGCGGTTGGAAATGGGTCCCTCAAGTTTAGGAAAAACAAAATAGCCCTCGGCTACTGAAGCCCATTTTCCTAGGGGTCCTTTGTTTTCAATAATTCGGTCAAATAAATCTCTCATCGGCATAATATCGTATCTTTCTTATTGTATGTATTCTACTTTTTTGGGATCTTCGGCATGATCAGAATCAAAAAATCCCTGTTCTTTCATCCACTTATCACTATAGATTTTACTCATATAACGTGAACCGTGGTCTGGGAATATAGCCACTACAACGCTATTTTCGTCAAACTCACCTTCCGCGTTTAGCTGTTTTATGGCCTGTACTGCAGCACCTGAAGTATAGCCGACAAACATGCCCTCTTTTTTGGTTGTTTCGCGGGCCGTATGGGCACTTTCCTCATCAGTTACCTTGACGAACTTATCAATCACATCAAAGTCTGTAGCCGTGGAGATAAGATTTTTACCCAAACCTTCAATTCTGTACGGATAAATTTCATTGGTATCCAATTCTTGGGTTTCGTGATATTTTTTTAATACAGAGCCGTAGGCATCTACACCAATAATCTTAACCTTAGGATTCTGCTCTTTTAAATACTGCGCACATCCCGATATGGTTCCCCCGGTTCCAGAACAGGCAATTAAATGGGTAATTTTACCCTTGGTTTGTTCCCAAATTTCTGGACCCGTTGAGTTGTAGTGCGCGCGGGTATTTAATGCGTTAAAATATTGATTGATGTAAATCGATCCTTTTGTTTCTTCGTGTAAACGCTTCGCTACTTGATAATACGATCGTGGATCATCTGCTTTTACATTTGCAGGACATACATATACTTTGGCTCCCATAGAGCGCAGCATGTTGATTTTATCTTCAGATGACTTGGAACTTACCGCTAGTATGCATTCGTATCCTTTAATGAGCGACACCATCGCTAAACTAAAACCCGTATTTCCTGAGGTGGTTTCTATAATGGTGCTTTTGTCATCCAAGAGACCCGATTTTTCGGCCTCCTCTATGATGTGCAGGGCGATACGATCTTTGTTGGAATGCCCAGGATTATAGGCTTCCCATTTAGCGTAAAAAGAACCGGTGAAGTTTTTAACGACATTTTTAAGCTTCAGTAATGGTGTATTGCCAATTAGTTCTAAAAGGCTATTGTAGGAATTTATACCATCTTTCATTGAATGAATTCTGTTTTGTCGTAAACGCTACAAATTTAACAAAAAAAATCACTTAGTCCTTATTTTCTAAGGCGAATAGGAAGGCGTACTTTTTTGCTGTTTCCTTTAAAGCATCAAATCTTCCTGAAGCTCCACCATGACCAGCTGTCATGTTGGTGTCTAGAAATAGTTTGTTTTTATCGGTCTTGTTGACCCTCAGTTTGGCTACCCATTTGGCGGGCTCCCAATATTGCACTTGAGAATCGTGTAAACCGGTAGTGACTAGAATATTGGGATACGCTTGTTGTTTTACATTGTCATACGGGGAATAGGACTTGATGTAATGGTAATATTTTTCCTCATTGGGATTCCCCCATTCGTCATATTCTCCGGTAGTCAAAGGAATACTATCGTCCAACATGGTCGAAACCACATCCACAAAAGGGACGGCTGCGATGACGCCATTGTACAACGATGGCGCCTCATTTAAAACGACGCCCATCAATAAGCCCCCCGCAGATCCGCCATACGCATAATGATGCGCCGCAGAGGTATAGCCCAAAGATATCAAGTGTTTAGAGCAAGCGATAAAGTCGGTAAAGGTATTTTTCTTATGCAATAACTTTCCGTTTTCGTACCAGCTTCTCCCCATGTACTCTCCTCCCCTTACATGCGCTATCGCAAAGATAAAACCTCGGTCAAGTAGACTGAGACGTGTGGTTGAAAAGTCCGGATCTATAGTAGAACCATAAGAACCATAGGCATAGAGCAGCAAGGGGG
>WTJB01000090.1 GCA_011526335.1 Candidatus Arcticimaribacter sp. | reverse complement strand
GCAGATGATTTTCGTCCTTTACAAGAAGAAATCTGTACTGCTTTTGATGAAGGACATGATGTTGTGGCATTACTTCCCACCGGGGGCGGAAAGTCACTTTGCTATCAACTTCCTGCACTTTTAAATGAAGGCATTACGCTGGTGATTTCTCCACTTATTTCTTTGATGGAAGATCAAGTCGCCTCAGCAAATGCGATGGGAATAAAAAGCATGGCCCTAAACAACCGTCAGAGTTTGGCTACCCAAATAGATAACCTTAGGTATGGGAATTACCGATTGTTGTATAGTTCTCCAGAAAAACTTCGTTTGGTTGAATTGAAGCACGCCCTAGCCGAATTAAACATTGTACGGATTGCTGTAGACGAAGCGCATTGTATTTCTATGTGGGGCAATGATTTTCGTCCTGCATTTAAAGAAATCTCTACTTTGCGAGATATTTTACCGGAAGTGCCCATGATCGCCCTAACGGCCACAGCTACTGCTCAAGTATTGGAAGACATAAAAACCGATTTAAACCTTCGAGAACCCAAGCGTTTTCGCTTGTCATTTGCACGGCCCAATATTGCCCTACAATTTGAAATGACCGAAGACAAAATGGGCAGTCTCATTCGGATTTTAAGGGGAAATAACGAATCGGCCATCGTGTATTGCAATCGTCGAAAATCGACCGAAGAACTTGCAAACACCCTTCGTCATCAAGGAATAAAAGCCCATTTTTTTCACGGAGGACTATCTACGCCTCAAAAAAAAGATCGGCTAGAAGATTGGAAAAGAAATGAAGTAACTGTCATGGTCGCCACCAACGCCTTCGGGATGGGGATAGATAAAAAAGATGTTCGGAGGGTCATCCATTGGCATCTCCCGCAAACCATAGAAAATTATTACCAAGAAGTGGGAAGAGCGGGCCGAGATGGACAGGCTGCGCAAGCGACAGCCTTGCTTTATCCCAATGAAAAAAAGGCTTTGTTTACTCAATTTTCTGAACAGCTGCCCGATCTACAGTTTATAGAAAACACCTATAAACGCCTGTGCAATTACCTCCACATCGCCATGGGTGAAGGTTCAGGATGGATTAGCGCAATCGATTTTTTAAGCTTTTGTAAAACCTATGATTTAAACCCAAGAAAAGTAGATCAAAGTTTTCAATATTTTGAAAGAGAAGGAATTTTTCAACGGATAAACCACTTTGAAAGGAAAGCCAGGATTCAATTCTTATTGTCGCAAAAGGATTGGTTGCGTCAATTGGGAGAAGAAAATAAAAACGTGAGTGCTCTTCTTGAAGAAATTGCGCGTAGCTATAAAAACGTGTTTCACGAAATTGTTGAGATTGATTTAGACCGCCTGGCCAAAAAAATTGATTTAGGCTACTCAAAGGCTATGGCCATTTTGACTAGGCTGCACAATCGAGCTGATCTCCATTTTGAAGCAGAAGAAATAGATACAGAACTCCACTGGATGGTTCCCAGGGAAGATCAGTACACCTTATCTGCTTTAAAAAAGAAACTTAACCAACAAAACAAGCTAAAAAAAGAAAAATTTATGGCCCTCCTGGATTGGGCATATGATCCTTACCTTTGTAAAACCAAAGGCTTATTGCGCTATTTTGACGAAAAAAACAGCGCCCTTTGCCAACAATGTAGTGCCGAAGAATGTCAACACCATCAGCGTCTACCATCACAAATACAACTAAAAAAAAATATTCTAAACGCATTAAATGACCACCCGCTTAGGGTAAAAGATGTGTATTTCACTTTTAACGACCATACTGCTTTTGCCCTTAAAAACGCATTGGAAGATTTAGAAGAAGAAAAGCAAATCGAATTTACTGCAGACCAAATGATCAAAAAAATATGAGCTTAAAAGTAATCTTTATGGGCACGCCTGACTTTGCTGTCCAAAGCATGGCGGCCATTCATGCCTCAGACCATGAGTTGACGGCCGTAGTGACTGTCCCCGACAAAGCTGCTGGGAGAGGAAAAAAACAAAAAGAATCTCCCGTAAAAAAATATGCAAAAGAACACCACTTACCCCTACTGCAACCCGAACGGCTAAAAGAGGAAACATTTCTTCAAGACTTAGCAAAATTTCAAGCAGATGTCTTTGTAGTTGTTGCCTTTAGGATGTTGCCCAAAGTGGTTTGGGAGATTCCTAGACTAGGGACATTCAACGCACACGCCTCTTTATTGCCCAACTATAGAGGGGCGGCGCCTATAAACTGGGCTTTAATGCATGGGGAAAAAAGGACCGGCGTAACAACCTTTATGATTGATGAAAAAATTGATACCGGAGCCATTTTACTTCAAGATCAACTTACGATCAGTCCAACAGAAAATTTTGCCAGTCTTCATGACAAACTAGCCGTCATGAGTGCTTCTTTATGCCTCAAAACATTAGATGCCCTAAAGGCAGGCATTACGACACAAGCGCAAAAGTTGAGCGGGATGGAAAAAGACGCCCCAAAATTAGGCCCGCATAATACCGTCATCGATTGGACCAAAGGCTTAGAACAGATTGTATGGCATATTCGTGGGTTAAACCCTTTTCCATCGGCATGGACCACCCTAAACCAAAACGGAGAATCCTTACGCATTAAAATTTTTGAGGCCAGCCCGGTAAAGGTCAGCCAAAACCATCCTTTAGGAAAAGTAATTACAGATAAAAAGAGCATTAGAATAGCCCACCCAGAGGGATTTATTGAAATTCTAGAACTTCAACTGCCCAACAAAAGAAGGATGAAGGCCACAGAATTGTTGAATGGATTTCGTTTTTCGGAAGATGCAGTGCTGAAATAAGGCCGGTTTTATAAACAAAACGTCATTTTTATTAACATTGACGTGAATTTCATTGGGAAATCCTTTG
>WTJB01000068.1 GCA_011526335.1 Candidatus Arcticimaribacter sp. | reverse complement strand
GTGGTGGAGAACGCTATTTCAAACCCACTATATTTTGCTCCATTAAGCGGGGTAGTTTCTGGCGTTTATGACCCTACCGTAGGACATCTCGCCATAGATATTGCTGCCGCAGAAGGCACGGGGGTTAAGGCGATCACCGATGGCACCGTACTACATGCAGAATGGTCTGCGAATACTGGCTATAACTTGGTAGTGGTACATCAAGGAGAGACCGTGTCTGTTTACAAGCACAATGGGGCGATTTTCAAGAAACAAGGCGAAATAGTTACCGCCGGAGAAATCATTGCTTCGGTCGGCAACACTGGAGAATTAAGCTCGGGTTCACACCTTCATTTTGAACTTTGGAAACAAGGGAAGCCGGTGAATCCACAACAATACATCAAGTTTTAGCTATGAGCCTAAAGTCGTTTTTAGCTAAGCCTTTTGCTCGTTGGAGCGTCGCTCGAAATAAGAAACACATTGATCGGCCTGTTGAGTCTCAGGAAGCTGTTTTTCAAAGGCTTATTTCCAAAGCTAAGGATACAGCGTTTGGAAGAGACCATGATTTTAAATCGATTCGAACCTACAGCGACTTTGTCAATAGAGTGCCGGTACGCGATTATGAAGCTCTTAAGCCTTATGTAGAGCGGATTATGAGCGGAGAAAAGAACGTGCTCTGGCCAGGATCACCTGCTTATCTTGCCAAAACATCAGGCACCACCTCAGGAGCGAAATACATTCCGATTACTGCAGAATCAATGAAGGAGCAAGTAACCTCTTCAAAACTAGCCCTACTGCAGTACATTGTTAATAAAGGAAGCGCAGATTATGTTAACGGAAAGATGATTTTCTTGCAAGGAAGCCCCACTTTAGGGGAAAAAAACGGGATAGCCTTAGGGCGGCTTTCAGGAATTGTTGCTCACTATGTGCCTTCCTATTTACAACAAAGTAGAATGCCGAGTTGGGAGACCAATTGCATTGAAGATTGGGAAGAAAAAGTAGAAGCCATCGTAGAAGAAACTCTGCCCGAAAAAATGACCCTTATTGCAGGAATTCCCTCTTGGGTACAGATGTATTTTGAAAAAATTAAAGCCCAAACGGGAAAAAATGTCGGGGATGTTTTTCCGGATTTTTCATTGTTTGTCTATGGGGGTGTCAACTTTGAGCCCTACCGTCCTGTATTTCAAAAACTGATTGGAAGAGGGGTAGATACCGTAGAACTCTTTCCTGCTTCTGAAGGCTTTTTTGCCTATCAAGATCAACCCAAGCAAGAAGGACTATTGTTATTGTTAAACAATGACATCTTCTATGAATTTATCCCTGTGGCCAAATTTGGAACAGATGAAGAGGTGCGCTATTCACTTGAAGAGGTTCAAATGGGAGAAAATTATGTATTAATTCTATCCACTTCGGCGGGCTTATGGGGGTACAATATCGGGGACACTGTTCGTTTTGTTTCCTTATCACCCTACCGATTGGTCGTAACGGGTCGGGTAAAACACTTTATTTCTGCTTTTGGAGAACACGTAATTGGAAAGGAAGTTGAGACCGCGATGAAACAGGCCATTGAAAATACAAACATCCGAATAAAAGAATTTACAGTAGCTCCACAGATTTCACCAGCTGAAGGCTTGCCCTATCACGAATGGTTGGTGGAATTTGAAAATCAACCGGAAAATTTAGAGGCTTTTGCACTTGTTTTAGACCGAGTTATGCAACAGCAAAATGTTTACTATTACGACCTTATACAAGGAAAGGTATTACGGCCCTTGGTGGTAAGCCCGGTAAAAGAAAAAGGATTTCAAGACTATATGAAATCCATCGGCAAATTGGGAGGGCAAAACAAAGTTCCTCGTTTGTCTAATGACAGAAAAATAGCAGATGCGCTAAGCGCTATAGAATGAAAGTAAGTCCAACCGCCATAGCAGGATGTTATCAAATTCAGCCTAGGGTCCACCAAGACGATCGGGGGTGTTTTTTTGAGAGTTTTCATTTAGAGAAATTTCATCAAGCCACTGGGCTAAACCCTCATTTTGTTCAAGACAATCAGGCTGAATCTACCTATGGTGTCGTACGGGGGCTCCACTATCAATCCATTCCATACGCACAAGCCAAGTGGGTTCGTGTCGTTGAAGGAGAAATAAGAGATGTCGTCGTTGATCTTCGTAAATCATCTCCTTCATTTGGAAAAACACTAGCGGTTGATCTAAGTGCGGAAAACAGAACCCAGCTTTTTGTACCAAGAGGGTGTGCACATGGCTATGCTGTTTTAAGCGAGAAAGCCATTGTACTGTACAAAACGGATCAATACTATGCTCCTTCTGCCGAGAAAGGAATTATGCCTTTAGATCCCGCATTAAACATTGCGTGGGGGATCTCGCCAGAGAAAATGCTTATCAATGCGCGTGATCAGGCTTGGCCTAGCTTTCAAGATCAAGACTTTTTTTAATGAAATACGCTGTTGTTCTACCGGCATACAACGAAGAGGATTTAATTGAAAAAACATTACAATCTCTGTTCCAGCAAACACACCCCCCGCAAGAGGTTGTGGTCGTTGATGATCAATCAACCGACAAAACAGCAGCCCTAGTAAAGCAATGGGCCATACAGCATTCTTCTCTGCAGCTCATTCAGCGATCGGGTGCTGCGCAGCACCAACCGGGAGCAAAAGTAGTGCACACATTTCTAAAAGGCGTTGAGGCTTTGACGCAACCCTATGACGTTTTGGTAAAATTAGATGCCGATATCGTCTTGCCTCAAAATTATTTTAGCGAATTAGCAAAATGTTTCAAGGATAAGAGCGTTGGCATTGCTGGCGGGATGATTACAGAGCTAAAACAAGGGCAATGGGAAATAGATCATCCTATGAATGAAGACCATGTCCGCGG
>WTJB01000279.1 GCA_011526335.1 Candidatus Arcticimaribacter sp. | reverse complement strand
TAGGCTTATACCAAAATGAAGTGCTGTATCTCTAGGATACATGCCTACATATTTCCCTACCAGAACATCCCCGGCAGGATTGGTAAAAGACAAGCTTGTGGCTTCTTCTACATCGGCTTCGTGGATAGTACCTTCTTGAGAAGTAACCCACATGCTGCCCCCATGGGTGGACTGTATATAGAGCTTGTATTTTTTTACTCCTCCAACCGATTCAACATCATCCGGAATTTCATTATCCTTCCTGCTCTCAGAACAGGAGGCAAAAATCAGAAAGATAAAACAGAAAGACCTATACTTCATTGCTTACCAAAATACATTCAAGTGGAGACACCCCCTAAAGATACCAAATAGGCAAATAATAGCCTACTTCATCGGTTCTCCTACTCGTATTTCATTTAAAAAATGGGGAACCCTGCAGCTGAGGATGGATAAATATTCAAAATCAAGGATACGGCACAGCACAAAATTTAAGCTGAGCTCAAAATTTTATTAATATATATTTATAAATTTGTGTAAATATTTCATAATGAGACACTTTAGCTTACTATTATCCTTTTTGTTGATGATTACTTCTTGTGCAACGGAACCTGATGTACCTGAAAATCCAGAACCCACGATTCAACAGTATAGTTTAACGGTAAACGCTACTACGGGAGGTACCGTTAATAATCCTGGAAGCACATTTGCTAGCGGTTCTTCAGTTACCTTAACGGCAACGCCAAATAGTGAGTATTTATTTTCGGGTTGGTCAAACGGTTCTACAGAAAACCCTTTAACCCTTACGATAACTTCCAACCTGACCATCTCAGCAAACTTTACAAAACGACAGTATCCTTTACAAGTCAACACAGAAGGCCAAGGAACGGTAAGTGAAACAATAGTAACAGCAGGAAAATCTCCCACCAATTACAATGCTGGAACGGTGGTTAGATTAACCGCAAATCCAGCCGAGAATTGGACATTTCTCCAATGGTCTGGGGCAGTTTCTTCTACGGCAAACCCATTAGAACTCACTATTGATGAAGCAAAAACCGTAACCGCTACATTTAGAAGCTCTGTCAATGATGGCGATTGGCAATTGGTTCAAAATATTACTGCACCTGCTGGAGTTACTGTAGAATATCAAACCTATAGAGATTCAAAAGAAGATTTATTTTATAATTATAGAATAAATGGGCTTTCTGATACAATACGTCTTGTCGCTTTTTCGAGAAGAGGAGAGACATCTATGAGGTATCCAAGTGGAGACCTTGACTCAATACTTTTACAACAATCAGCATCAGAAGAGGAAGAATCGCCGATAACTAATTTTATTATCTCTGAATTTGAGAGAATCGAATACCTAAACAGGACACTGTATGTTGAAACCCAGGTAACTTCACAGACATCCTTAGAAAATCTAAAAAGTACCTTAAGCAGCACTTTAACTTATTTTGGCGATACTGATGCTGATGATTATGATACTACGATGATTATTTTGCATTCAAGAAATTATTTTTTTGGAGGGCTAGCATTAGATAGAACGACGATCTATAATGGCCCATATAATTTTACGCCTTATGTCATTGCCCACGAAATAGGACACGTATGGTCACTTAGAGAGGGGAGCCCTGTCAATTGGGAAGAATGGGGAACATTAGCAGAAAATAATTATGTGAGTGATTATGGGGAAACAGCTGTATCAGAACATTTTGCTGAGGCATTTTCATTTTATTTTACAGGGACAACCATTGCCCAACCCTTGGTAGATAAGTTGTTGAGTTACGGTCTTATTCTACCTTCTTCATCAAAAAATACTACAGCGAATGCCCTAAATTATTTCACTTGCGGTTTGAATCATAAACATTAAATAATCGGCATATCTTCTTCAGTAAGTTCAGGCACTTCTAGTCCTCTTAAGTAAGTTAAACTAACTTTTATAGAGGAGTGCCCCATTGCTTTTTGAAGTTTAGTTATACTTCCTGTTCTTTTAAATAAGTCGATTGCACCTGAATGTCTAAACGAGTATAGTGTTATATCATTCCCTAAAACTTTAGATTGTTTCTTATACCTACCCCAGAGTGTCTTGAAGTAGTCAGCGTTAAATTCAATAGGGGAGTTTGTGAAGATATAATGATTGGGATTTCCTTTTTCTAATAGGTCTCTTATAACACTCGGTATAGGCACAATTCTATTCCTTTTTGATTTCACTCTTGCCCCATCAACAGATACATATTTTAAATCCATACTAAAGTCTTTCCATTTGAGTAGTCTAACCTCTCTATGGGGTCTTAAAAGACAACAATAAGTAAATAACCCACACAAGTAAAGGTTGATATTAAATGCCCTTATATCCTCTAAAACTTCGTTGAGGTTAGTAATTGGTTTATGGAGTTTTTCAGTCTGTTTTAGGGGTTTTAAGCTTGTTGGTTGTACATCAAAGCCACTTTCCTTCAAATGATTTAGAAGAACGTTTAAATGCCTCCTAACGGTGTTAAAACTGGTAGGGTTTTTATGCGATTTAAGGAAGCTGTTTATAAATTCAATACCTATTGTCTTATTTGCCTTTAACTCTTCCCTAAGGAGCTTAGAAAGGCTCTCTAAGGTTGCCTTATATTTAAGGGACAATGGTTCTTGTAGTTTTGATGCGATTACTTCATCAAAGTGAGTAAGTGATGATGACTTTGTATTCTTGGTAAAGGAGTATTCATTCGTTAGAAGATGATTATACACCAAAGAGGCTAGTTCATCTGTTTTTTTCTTCCTTTGGTTCTTAGGATAGTCATTAGGATATAATGGCACATCTATTTTGTTACCATTAGATAATCTAATCCTCTTGCCATTTAAGTTAAATTGAATGTAGTAATCACCCCCTGGTTTTCTGTAAACAACAGGATAGGATAGTTTTCTTTCCACAAATATTCCATTTT
>WTJB01000257.1 GCA_011526335.1 Candidatus Arcticimaribacter sp. | reverse complement strand
ATCAAAACTGGGTCCCCAGTTAGAGAAGAACCATCCGAAAGACTGGTCGAAACCATTTCCATATTGGTTTTGGTAATCAGGTAAAGAAGCGATTTCGTTGTTGAAATAAGAAGTATTAACCGTTATTTCAGTTTTTTTCGCTCCTGCACCCGCAGAACTACCAGATTTTGTTGTTATAAGGATAACACCGTTACGTCCTTGCGTTCCGTAAAGTGTGGCGGCAGCCAACCCTTTTAAAACGTTTACAGACTCGATGTTGTTTGGATCGATGTCAAGGAAACGAGAGGAACCGTTGTTACCGTCGACAAAACCACCTTGCGCATTTGTTTCACTACTAAAAGGCACCCCATCAACAATGAATAAAGGTTGATTCCCTTGACTAAAGGTGTTAAATCCACGAATAACGATACTAGTACCCGATCCTGATAAACCACTCTGGTTGGTAATTTGTACCCCAGAGGCTTTACCTGTCAAGATACGACCGATATCACCTTCACCTCTTTGTTCAAGAGCATCAGATTCTACTTCAGAGACTGCGTATCCTAGCGCTTGTTTCTCACGCTTGATACCCAGAGAAGTAACAATTACTTCTTCAAGTTGGTTTCCTTGGGCTAGGCTGATGTTGACAACATCATCTGCCCCTACTGTAACCGCAGTAGTTTCATACCCAACAAAGCTGAACTCAAGAACATTTCCTTCGGCAACATCAATGCTAAAGTTTCCATCGAAATCCGTGGAAACTCCATTTGAAGTACCTTGCTCAAGAACAGTTGCTCCGGGAAGCGGCATTCCTTGGTCGTCAGTGACCGTACCAGTGATGGTTTTTTGCGCTATTGCGAACTGCAATGAGAGCAAAGAAAACACCAATAGTTTGCTTAAGCTTTTCATACTTTAGTTTGATTAGTTAAAAAATATAGTTAGCATATATTAAAGTCCGCTAATTTAACGGTACTGTTAATAATATCAAAGAGAAATGTTAAAAAGTGTTAAGGATATATAATAATTCCTTAACATTAAAATGTAATTGATTGAAAATCAATACAATAATTTTTAAAAAAAAGGCTATTTTGAAGCGTTCATTGCTTCAAAAATTGCACGCAAGTCGGTAGAATTATTGGTTTTCAGCTTATTGTCTTTTAAAATTTCCTTCAAACGTCCACCTTTTGTTTGAAAGACTTTTTTCAATGCTGTCTTTGACTTTTTTAAGGGAAGAGGTGTTTCATCACCTATCTGATAAAAGTAGTGTTCCTCATCTACAAACCGGGCAGGAAAAGATCGTTCAAGCCCTGTTCTCGCTTCAACGGCATCCATAAATACTTTCTTGCGCTGTAAGTATAGTTTATAGGTGTCCCCGTCAGACAACACAACCAAATAGCCCACTTGTGGAAATGAATCTTCTTTAGGGCGATAGGAAACCAAACGATAGTGCTCTCCGTTGATAGTAGCTTCAACCTTGGCGCTTTTTAACAAGATCTCTTCGGTGTCTTTTTGATCGGTTGTTTTCCCAATCTCCAACTCATCATTATAGGCATTGTAGCGCAACAAAACATTGCCCCTTAGTTTTTCTCCGAAATAGGTCACCTCACTAGGTAAAAAACGGGATTCGAAATAATAAGTTCCTTTGATGTTTTTGGGGGGCGCCGAACGTTTGGATTTTCTATTTCTTAAATCCGAAAAAGCGTCAAATAGACGACTGTCTGAGGTTCGTGGGGTATTGTCAATGGCACCTTCAAAGGGTTGTGCAAGCAGGATCTGGCTCCCAATAAAAAATAACAACAGGCTGTAATATCTCATTACTAAATTTTTTCCAAAAATAATTAAAATATGCAACTCACAGAAGTAATCTAGCAATCTACTAACAATTAATTGCTAGTAATATTAAGCTCAGCCTTTATCTTTGTTGACAGATTACATGAAAGGTCCGCAGGATGTTGATAGCGTGACAGGTATAATCAAATGAATGGCATAATAAGTCTCAGCGCCAACCGGCAGGGTTTGGGTTGTATGGCCGACAAAGCTGATTTCTAAGTTAGCCCCCTGGCTGACATCAATGGCAAAGTTTCCATCAAAATCAGTTGTGACACCATTGGCAGTGCCTTGCTCAAGAATAGTGGCGGCCAGGCAGGGGGACGCCCTGTTAATCGGTGACCACACCACTAATACTTTAGGTTTGGGCCAAGCCCACGACCATCGCGCATAGCCATAGCAGGCATGCGATCATACGTATGTACTGTTTCATAAATAGGTTAATTAAAAAGATTTGTTCGTCTGCTAATGTCATGAATGCTGTCAAAGTGGACAAAACAAAAGCGAGTTTTTTTCGCCTAATCCCCCAGGAAATGCTCATTTTCCCAAAAAATTGTTAAAAATGGCTTACTATATTGATTTGCATAAATTTTGTGTGTTCCTATTCCCAAAAAATCAGCAATAATTATTTTGAATCCTGTTAAAATGAATGCTAAGAAGTAGCATCTCTGGCGAGTTTAAAAATTTATAAAAAGAAATATCAAAAAAACAAGAACAGGTGTTTGAAAACCACAAAAAAACACCTACATTTGCACGCCCATAAAACTATGGGAAAACAATTTTTGATAAGAATATATGCCAACTATTGCACAATTAGTACGAAAAGGAAGAGCTACGATTACCAAGAAGAGTAAATCGGCTGCTTTGGATTCGTGTCCTCAACGACGTGGCGTATGTACACGAGTATATACGACAACGCCGAAAAAGCCGAACTCGGCCATGCGAAAAGTCGCGCGAGTTCGTTTGACCAATGGTAAAGAGGTCAATGCTTACATTCCGGGAGAAGGACACAACCTCCAAGAGCACTCGATAGTATTGGTTCGTGGCGGAAGAGTTAAAGATCTACCCGGAGTCCGATACCATATCGTCCGAGGCGCATTAGA
>WTJB01000280.1 GCA_011526335.1 Candidatus Arcticimaribacter sp. | reverse complement strand
ACACTGGCAAGATCATTATAGGTAGCCAAAAGGGTGTCTTTTGCCGTACCTTGGGTTACCCCCGGACTGTTGGGTGCACCAAAAGTGACCGCACCACTTCCTGCTTGAATCAAGAAAGCGTCTGAATGTCCATGATAACATCCCGCAAATTTGATGATCTTTTCTTTCCCGGTAAATCCTCTAGCCAAGCGCACAGCACTCATACAAGCCTCTGTTCCAGAATTTACGAATCGGATTTTATCAATATTCGGCACCATAGCGATAGCCAAGGCGGCAATCTCAGTTTCTAGGGCCGTGGGCATTCCATATGAGGTTCCCTTTTGGGCGCGTTCGGTAATGGCATCAATAACCTTAGGATAGGCATGACCCAAAATCATTGGCCCCCAACTGGCGATATAATCGATTAAACGATTTCCATCCTCATCATACAAATAGGCTCCTGCTGCTTTTTCAACAAAAATTGGCGTACCCCCAACGGCCTTAAATGCGCGTACGGGTGAGTTTACCCCTCCAGGAATTACCCTTTGTGCTTCTTTAAACAATGCACTACTGCGTTGATATTTCATATCCTTTTCTTATTGGGGCAAATGTAAGGCTTGCCCGATATAAATGGTATTGTCCTTTAAACTATTTTTTTTGCGAAGATCTTCTAAGGGGACCTGTAGTTTTTTGGCAATGGAGTAAAGGGTATCTCCTTTTTGAACATAGTAAACATTTGCTGTTCCATCCTGTGGTTGTGGGGCTGGAGAAAGCTCGACAACAACCTCTTCTTTCCCGTCAAAACGATTAAGCTCAAAACGCTCTATCAATCGAATCAATTTATCGGGATATTTAGGATCGGTGGCATAGCCCGCTTTTTTCAATCCTTTTGCCCAGGCCTTGTAATCTTTTTCTTTGAGTTCAAATAAAAAAGCATAACGTTGACGCTCACTCAAAAAGAGAGAATGATCTCGATATGAAGTAGCCGCATCTTGATAAACGCGGAAACACTCCCCTTTTTCGTCATCGTCATGATAAATACGTTCGCCATTCCAATCTTTATGGCATTTGATCCCAAAATGATTGTTCCCCTCCACGGCTAAGCGTCCTTCACCAAAACCAGATTCCAAAAGTCCTTGGGCAAGGGTGATACTGGCTGGGATTTTATAGGTTTTCATTTCGGCTTGCGCTACCGCACCAAATTTTACGAGATAAAGATTTACTTTCTCTGCTGTAGTCAGGGATTTTTTAACGGGCTGAGGGGGTAAGGGAGTTGGGGTAACTTTGGCAACTTTTTTGGGCTTTACTGTATTTGAAGGCGTTTGCGGCGGTGTTTTTTTACGTACACTTTTGGTTACGCTACAACTGCTTAACAAAAAAACACTCAGCAGAAAAATGCATCTCCCTAGACCACGATACACGGTCGATTGCTTTTTTGATGCTTTTGATTGAGTCCCTTTATGCTCTGTAAGCCCCCTGTATGCAGGACCAAAAGATGTTTTCCCCACTTCCATTGTTTGGTTTTTATTAATGTAAAAATACCAAAAAGGAGCTTCCCAGTATAAATTGGATCCAGAAGAATTTGATGGTTCTTGTGAAACGCATTGATAAAATGAATCAATTCATCGGTCGCTTTTCCATACGCTCCTGCTTGCGTATCATAACATAATGCCCACTGAGATGTATCTAGAGAAATATTGTGTTGGATAAAAGTCTCAACCTTGGGGTCCTTTACCGTACTCCACCCCAATAGCTGCTGATGTGGCCATACCCCACGACTAAGGCCAACAAAGGTTCCGCCGGTACCAACTGCGGTACAAATCGTATCATAGACCTTGTCCTGAGGCTGTAAAATTTCTGAGCATCCTTTGATGGCTAAAGCATTGGTTCCGCCTTCGGGCAAAAGATAAACCTGCTTGTCTTTACAAAAATCGATTACTTCTGTAGCCTTCTCTTTTTTGGCGTAGGCTGCTCGCGTGACAAACAATAAGTGCATGCCTTGTGCTTCACAAAATGCTAAACTGGGATTGCGTTTTTTTTCAGCGAGCTCTTCCCCCCGAACAACGCCAATGGTTTTTATTCCACAACGCTTCCCTACAGCTGCTGTGGCGACCAAATGATTAGAAAAAGCACCGCCAAAAGTCAATAAATAGTCTGCACAATCCGCTTTTGCTTGGGCTATATTGTACTTCAGTTTTCGGAATTTATTGCCCCCCACCAAAGGGTCCCAGATATCTTCGCGCTTTAGGGTAATGCAAATCCCTTCCAGTTCAGTAACAAATTGATTGGGAATTGTAGTATCTTGGTCTAGTAGCATTGATTGTAATCTCAAATTCAAAGATATCATGTTGGGAGAGAATAAATTGGAAGAAGGAGATTATTATTTATCCGAAGAAGGATATAAAGTATTTACGGAACAATATCATCTTAAAAGAGGATACTGCTGTCAAAGCGGATGTCGCCACTGCCCCTATGGATTTAAACAAAATAAGGCATGACTTTTGCTCTAGATATTAGTGAATAATCAAAACTGTAATGTGTATGAAGAAAATTATTTTACTTGCCCTTGTAGGAACATTATGGAGTTGTTCCCCCGTAAAAGTGTTTATGGATTATGATCGAGAAATCACTTTTGATAAGTATACCAGTTACGCTTTTTTTAAACCCGGAATAGACGAAGTTGATATTTCTGATCTGGACAAGAGACGTATATTAAAATCCATTGAAAAAGAATTGTCTTTAAAATCGCTTGCCCTGTCAGATACGCCTGACCTTTTGGTCAATATAGCTGTTGATGCTAAAGATCGTGTCGTCATCAACAACGGAAACTATGGTTTTGGTTTTTGGGGATGGAACCCCTGGTTTTTTCAACCCCGATTTAATACCATAAGCACCTATACTCAGGGAGAACTATACATTGACCTTATTGATGCAAAGACCAAGCGTTTGGTCTGGCAAGGGAAAGGGAAGGGCAACATTAACGAAACCACAAAAAACAGAGACGAACGTATTGGTGTATTCGTGGCAGGAATACTAAAAAATTACCCTCCCCAAGAAGGAGAATAGTGCAAAAATCAATCACCGCTTAGGCGTGTAAATCGATTGAGAAAGGTTACCTTTGCCCCTTTTAAAATCAAGACCTTTGACGCATTATCTCGCCCGATTGAGCCCCAACCCAAAAAATGACATTTTATCTGGACTAACCGTTGCACTAGCGCTTGTGCCAGAAGCCATTGCCTTTGCATTTATTGCCGGTATAGACCCTTTGGTTGGGCTGTATGGCGCCTTTATGATGGGGCTTGTTACCGCCCTAATAGGCGGTCGCCCGGGGATGATCTCTGGGGCTACAGGGGCCATGGCTGTCGTCATGGTACATATGATAAAAATAGGGAATGATGTAGGTCTTGCCTATGCAACACCCATAGAAAATCTTGGGTTGTACTGGTTATTCATTACACTATTGATTGTTGGGGCAATACAAATCAGTGCAGGGCTTTTCCGTCTGGGAAAATTTGTTCGTCTTATTCCTCATCCCGTTATGATGGGATTTGTCAATGGTCTCGCCATTGTGATTTTTATTTCCCAACTCGGCCTATTTAAAACAACCACAGAAGGTAAAAGCAGTTGGATGGAAGGAGCACCTTTATATACGATGATGGCCCTAGTAGGATTGACCATGTTAATCATGTATTTGCTGCCAAAACTGACCACTAAAATTCCATCAGCTCTGTTTGCTATTGTTTCTGTAGCCTTGATTACCATCTTCGGTGGAATAGAAGTAAGTACCGTGGGCTCTTTTATCCGAGACGGAGGAGGCACCGGTTTGCAGGGGAGTCTCCCTGAATTTCAAAATGGCTTATTTAATTTTCTCCCCACCATAGAAGGGCATTGGGGATTGATCTTTTCTACGGCCTTTATCCTTGCTGCGGTTGGGTTAATCGAGTCTTTGATGACCTTAAATCTTATTGATGAAATAACCGAAAGTCGTGGAAGCGGAAACAGAGAATGCATCGCACAAGGAACAGCCAATATTCTTAACGGACTTTTTGGTGGCATGGGCGGCTGCGCTATGATTGGACAATCCATCATCAACGTCAATTCAGGAGGAAGAGGAAGACTTTCCGGAATCGTAGCGGCTATCGCTTTGCTTACCTTTGTTTTATTTGGTGCTAGCATTATTGAGCAAATCCCCATAGCCGCATTGGTTGGGGTGATGTTCATGGTTGTGATTGGGACCTTTGCTTGGAGCAGCTTTAGAATTATACGAAAAATACCCCGTAAAGATGCTTTTATTTTGGTTCTGGTATCTACCATTACGGTACTTGAAGATCTCGCTGTAGCCGTTTTGGTGGGGGTCATTATTGCTGCCCTAGTTTTTGCTTGGGAAAACGCTACCATGATTCGTGCACGAAAAAGCATCAAAAGCGACGGTACAAAAGTTTATGAAATTTGGGGGCCACTTTTCTTTGGCTCTATTCAAAATTTTAACGCAAAGTTTGATCTCCAAAATGATCCGGAAAAAGTTGAAATTGACTTTATAGAATCACGTGTTTCCGACCACTCTGGGATAGAAGCCTTGCAAAATTTAATTGAAAAATACCTCAATCGTGGAAAGCAGATACGCTTGACACACTTGAGTCCAGAGTGTAAAACATTACTCTTAAAAGCCAATCCTGCTTTCGAAAAAGTAATCGAAGCGTCTGTTGACGATCCAAGATATTACGTCGTAACCGACTTGGTCGATCGGGAAGTTTAAAAAAGATTTTTTGCTTCTTCCAAGGCCTGTGCTATCCCGTCAGGATTTTTCCCACCAGCAGTAGCAAAGAATGCCTGCCCGCCACCGCCACCTTGGATGTACCTTCCTAAGGTCTTGACGACAGTACCTGCATGGTAATCTTTTTCTTCTACAAGTGGCTTGGAGATGTAGCAGCTCAGCAGAGCTTTTTCTCCATTTCGAGCCCCCAAGACGGCGACCAAATTTTCTCGCTTTTGTCCTAAGGCAAAAAGAAGATCCTTGATAGCCCCTCCATCCAAATCAACAGCAGCGAATAAGAAAGCAATCCCATATTGGTCCACAATCTGATTTTCGAGCTCAGTCTCCATCGCTTTTACCTGTAATTTGGTCAGTGCTTCTAGAGACTTTTTTAGGTTTTGGTTTTCTTGTTGTAAGCTGGCAATGGCCTTTACCGGATCTTGTGGCTTGTTTAATACACTGTTTACTTGTTCCAACAGTGCCGTTTGGTCCTCAAAATAGGTTTTGGCAGCATCACCAGTAATGGCTTCGATTCTTCTTACCCCCGAAGCTACAGCCGCTTCTGAAGTAATTTTAAAATGCCAAATTTCTTGGGTATTCTGTACATGGGTTCCTCCACAAAGTTCCATTGATTTTCCGAAACGAATGGTACGGACGGCATCGCCATACTTTTCACCAAAAAGAGCCATTGCGCCTTCATCAATCGCTTGCTGGTAGGGCATAGAACGCTGTTCCTCCAGGGCAATTTGTTCTTTAATACGCGCATTGACAAACTGCTCTATTGCCGTCAGTTCTTCTGAAGATAATTTGGCAAAGTGCGAAAAGTCAAATCGGAACATACCTGAATGTACCATAGACCCTTTTTGGGTTACATGTTCTCCCAAGACCGAACGTAAAGCTTGATGCAATAAATGCGTAGCGGTATGGTTACAAGAGGTTCGTTGACGTTGTTTTTGGTCCACTACCGCAGTAAAGCTTTCCTCTAATCGTTCGGGTAAGGTTTTGGTTTGATGAATAATCAAATTATTCTCTCTTTTGGTATCGGTAATATAGTAGAGATCGCCATTGGCCGACTCTAGATAGCCCTTGTCCCCTACTTGCCCTCCACCCTCAGGGTAAAAAGGAGTAAGGTTAAAGACCAATTGATAAAAATCGCCTGCCTTAGCCGTATTCATTTTTCGGTAGCGGGTAATCTTTACCGTCGTATTGAGCTGATCGTACCCAACAAATTCCTCGACCTCATCTTGTTGCAATACATTCCAATCCCCTGCTTTGGATACTGCCGCAGCTCTAGACCGGTTTTTTTGTTCTTGCATGGCTTGCTCAAAACCTTCTTCGTCCACTTCAATTCCGCGTTCTCCTGCAATCAGGGCCGTAAGGTCAAAAGGGAAACCGTAGGTATCATAGAGTTCAAAAGCCTTGTTCCCTTCCAGTACTCCTGTGGGGTTATTTTTTAAGATAGAATCCAACAAAACCAATCCTTGATCTAAGGTTTTTAAGAAGGAACTTTCTTCTTCCCGAATCACATTAAAGGCCAGTTTTTGTTCTTTCTTTAATTCGGGGAAAGCCGTTCCCATTTGCTGTGATAGGGTATCGACCAATAAATGGATAAAAGGCTC
Source organism: Candidatus Arcticimaribacter sp. (assembly GCA_011526335.1). Classification (GTDB taxonomy): domain Bacteria; phylum Bacteroidota; class Bacteroidia; order Flavobacteriales; family Flavobacteriaceae; genus Arcticimaribacter. Next base: position 4,742 of record WTJB01000280.1, on the reverse strand, counting down.
TTTTTGATTTAAAAAGGTAAAACCATAACGAATGGCACGACGTAAAATTCTTCGGATCACATAACCTGCCCCAGTATTGCTTGGCAATTGTCCGTCTGCAATAGCGAAATAAACAGTACGCAAGTGGTCTGCAATGACTCGAATGGCCCGATCGGTCGTTTCTGTTTTCCCGTATTCACTGTGGGTTAGGGTTTCTATTTCGCGAATGATGGGGGTAAATACATCGGTGTCATAATTGGATTGAACCCCCTGCAAAACCATACAAAGGCGTTCAAAGCCCATTCCTGTATCTACGTGTTTGTTGGGTAGTTTTTCTAGACTCCCGTCAGCTTTTCGGTTAAACTCCATAAAAACCAAGTTCCACACCTCTACAACTTGCGGGTGGTCTTGATTGACTAAGTCCTTCCCTGGAATGGCTTTTTTTTCTTCCTCTGAGCGGATGTCTATATGAATTTCAGAACAAGGCCCACAAGGTCCCTGATCTCCCATTTCCCAAAAGTTATCCTTTTTATTTCCTAATAAAATTCGGTCTTCCGGGATGATTTCTTTCCAAAAATCATACGCCTCGGTATCGCGCTGTAAGTTTTCTGCTTCATGCCCCTCAAAAATAGTAACATAGAGGATAGAAGGGTCTATTTTGTAGACCTCTGTCAGCAACTCCCATGCCCATGCGATGGCTTCTTTTTTAAAGTAATCCCCAAAACTCCAGTTGCCCAACATCTCAAAAAAGGTATGGTGATAGGTATCTATCCCTACTTCTTCTAAATCATTGTGTTTTCCAGATACACGCAAACATTTTTGAGTATCCGCTACACGAACGTTTTTGGGTTCAGCGTTGCCGAGAAAAAATTCTTTAAACTGATTCATCCCCGCATTGGTAAACAATAGCGTTGGATCATCTTTTATGACCATAGGTGCCGAAGGCACTATTTGGTGTTTTTTTTCTTCAAAAAAGGCTAAAAATTTACTTCTTACTTCTGCAGCTTTCATTGACAAAAGGGATTATATGTCCATTCGATACAAAATTATTATATTTGTGTATCTTTTGTGTTTCGATTGCAAAAGAAAGCAAAAATTATAAGAAAATCGTTTATGGCAAAGGTTAAATACTACTACGATCCTGAAACTCTTTCTTATCGTCCCCTCGCTTCTGGAAAAACACTCAAGATTTCTAACTTTCTTTTGTTCATTCTTTCCTCCTTTTTATTTGGGGTTCTAGTTCTCTTTGGTTTGTTGAGCACAGAGTTTGTCAATACGCCTAAGGAACTCTTACAAGAACGCGAGCTTAAAAATTATGAATTTCAGTTCGACATCCTTAACCAACGGGTAGAGCAAATGCAAAAGGTGTTGGCAGAAATCGAAGACCGTGACAACAATATTTACCGTGCTTATTTTGAAGCAAATCCGATTCCTGAAGAACAACGACGCGCTGGATTCGGGGGAGTCAATCGCTATCAAAAACTCGAAGGTTTTGGGAACTCCGAACAAATTATAGAAACCACCCGCCAACTGGATATTCTTTCGAAAATGTTGGTTGTACAGTCAAAGTCCTTAGAAGAAATACAGCAGTTAGCGGAAAATAAAGAAGATTTTTTAGCCGCTATTCCCTCCATTCAACCCGTCAGAAACGAAGATTTAAAGCGTATGGCCTCTGGTTTTGGATGGCGTATAGATCCTTTTACCAAAAAACGCCGAAAGCATAACGGTATGGATTTTTCGGCCAAAAGAGGCACCCCCGTCTACGCTACAGGAGATGGTGTCGTCATCCGAGCTGACAACCGCGCATCAGGATACGGAAGACACATCCGTATAGATCATGGCTATGGGTATGTAAGCCTATATGCCCATTTGAATAAATACAATGTTAAGAAACGACAAAAGGTAAAACGTGGAGAGATTATCGGCTATGTAGGCAATACGGGCCGTTCTGTAGCACCACATTTACATTACGAAATCTTAAAAGACGGGGTAAAAATAAATCCCCTTAACTTCTATTACGGCAATTTGTCTAAAGAAGAATTTGATGCCTTGATTCAACAGGCTGCCCAAGAGAACCAATCTTTAGATTAGAGGCATGAAAGTTGATTTGCCCGAAAAAAGGTATTACGCTATTGGCGAAGTCGCCAAAGCTTTTCAGGTCAATACATCCCTTCTGCGCTTTTGGGAAAAAGAATTTAAAGAAATTCAACCCAAAAAGAAAAGCAGTGGTATCCGAAAATTTACGCCCAAGGATGTAGAAGTTTTGGAGTTGATTTACCATCTGGTAAAAGAAAAAGGAATGACCATTGAAGGGGCAAAAAACTATTTACGCACCAACAAAAATAAGGCAGAAAGCAAGCTAGCCCTGCTTAAAAAACTAGAAACCATAAAGACGGAGTTGGAGCGACTTCGTGAAAATCTTTAATTATTTCTTTCTAAAAAAGAGGTTGATCGGCACCCCTTCCAAATCAAACATCTCTCGTAACTGATTTTCCAAAAATCGTTTATACGGATCTTTTACATACTGTGGAAGATTACAGAAAAAAGCAAACTGTGGAAAAGACGAAGGCAACTGTGTACAAAACTTAATTTTCACGTGTTTTCCTTTGTATGCAGGGGGTGGTTTACGTTCTATAATGGGTAAAACGGTATCGTTTAATTTACGGGTTGCAATAGAAAACGAACGATTGTTATACACTTGTACCGCCGTTTCTATGGCTTTAAAAATACGTTGCTTGGTCAAGGCCGAGATAAAAATGACAGGGACATCAACAAAGGGAGCCGTTTGTTTTTTTATCTCCTCTTCAAACGCCTTGGGCGTTTTATGGTCTTTTTCGACCAAATCCCATTTGTTGACCAGAATTACAATTCCCTTGTTGTTTCTATGGGCTAACCAAAATATGTTTTGTACTTGTCCATCAAAACCACGGGTGGCATCTACGACCAGCAAAACAACATCACAGTGTTCTATGGCACGCACAGATCGCATGACAGAGTAAAATTCAATGTCTTCCTTCACTTTAGATTTTCGTCGTATTCCAGCGGTGTCTACCAGATTAAACTCAAATCCAAATCGATTGTAAGGCGTGTCTATACTGTCGCGTGTTGTTCCAGCGATATCGGTAACGATATAACGATCTTCCCCAATAAGTGCATTGATAAAAGAAGACTTTCCTGCATTGGGACGTCCTACTACTGCAAAACGAGGTAAGTTAGATTCGTCTTCTTTGGTATCTTCGGGCAATACTTTTACAAGATCATCCAATAGCTCACCTGTACCGCTGCCGTTAATTCCTGAAATGGGATAAATCTTATCAAAACCTAAGCTGTAAAACTCAACGGCGTCGTCTTGACGCATGGCGTTATCTACTTTATTGACCGCAAGGAGCACTGGTTTTTTTGATTTGCGTAAAAGTTGAGCTACCTCTTCATCCATCCCCAACATTCCAGACTCTACTTCAACCATAAAGACGATGGCATCGGCTTCGTCTATGGCCAATTCTACTTGCTTGTCGATTTCTTTTTCAAAAATATCTTCACTTCCAACAACATAGCCCCCCGTATCGATCAAAGAAAACTCTACGCCATTCCAATCGGTTTTACCGTAATGCCGGTCTCGGGTAACCCCGCTAACAGCATCTACAATAGCTTCACGCTTTTGGATCATTCGATTGAAAAAAGTGGATTTCCCAACATTGGGCCTACCTACGATGGCGACAATGGCACTCATAGTGTTTTTGTTTTGTGCAAAAATAGACTTTTTAAGAGGATTCTTACTGTTTGTAGCCGAAACGTTTGAGTTCTCTTTCTTTACTTCGCCAATCTTTATTGACTTTTACATAGAGTTCCAAATGAATTTTTTTGGCAAAAAAGGCTTGTAATTTTTTTCTAGCCCCTACCCCTACTTTTTTTAATGCGCTGCCTTTGTGCCCGATTAGAATGCCTTTTTGAGTTTCGCGCTCAACGAGGATCAGCCCCCGTATTTTTATGATTTTTTCGCTTTCTTTAAATTCTTCTGTTACCACCTCAACGGCATAAGGTATTTCTTTGTCGTAATGTTGTAAAATTTGCTCGCGTATGGCTTCATTCACAAAAAAACGTTCGGGTTTATCGGTCAACTGGTCTTTCGGAAAATAGGCCGGTCCCTCTGGGAGGAGTTCTACCACATAATCTAAAACAGCCTGTACAGAAAAGCCTGTTTTGGCAGAGATAGGAAATACTTTTGCCTTGGGCAATTGGGCTGACCAAAGATCCACAGCATCATTCAGTTGCTGCTGATCTGAAGTGTCAATTTTATTGATCAATACCAATTGAGGAACATCCAAAGCTTTAATTTTTTCGAATAAGCGTTCATCCTTCATTTTTGTTTCCCCTATTTCCAGCATATAGATCAGTACATCTGCATCTTCCAAAGCTGTTTTGACAAAATCCATCATTGCCGTTTGCATTTCATAACTGGGGGCAATGACGCCAGGGGTGTCGGATAATACCAACTGATATTCCTCGGTATTGAGTATCCCCAATATGCGGTGCCGTGTGGTTTGTGCTTTAGGGGTTATGATAGACAGGCGCTCCCCTACCCAGGCATTCATTAGGGTAGATTTCCCCACATTTGGATTTCCTACTATGGATACAAACCCAGATTTATGCTTTGTGCTCATAAAACAAAGGTACGTAAGAAGTAATGATTTACTTGGGAGATGAAGTTTTTGTTTGTATCTTTGCCTTCCACATCGCGGGATAGAGCAGTAGGTAGCTCGTCG
>WTJB01000341.1 GCA_011526335.1 Candidatus Arcticimaribacter sp. | reverse complement strand
CAATAATATTATTCTTGTATTGAGCTTCTTCGTTCTTCAAGCCTCGCTAATCTCTGCTCAAAACACTACTGCTGATCCAGATCCCTTTAAGCGTTTCACATTCGATACGGATTTAAGCTACGATAAAAGCATCCCAAACCCCGCTGAATTTTTGGGCTATGAATTAGGTCAGGAGTATACACATCACTATCAAGTGGTTGCTTATTTTGAACTATTGGATTCTTTATCTGACCGAATATCTGTCGATGAATATGCGAAATCTTATGAAGGAAGGAGTTTAATTTATGCCACCATCAGTTCAGAAGAAAATATGTCGAGGATTAATACCATCCAACATGCAAACAAAGACTTAGCTTCTGCGGTAACGCAACCACAAGAGGATATGCCGGTGGTGGTTTGGTTAAGTTATAATGTACATGGTAATGAACCGTCGTCCTCAGAAGCAGCACTTTTGGCAGCCTATACTTTGGTGGCCTCCGAAAATCCCATCATAAAATCCTATAGAGAAAAAGCAATCATCTTTATTGACCCCACCATAAATCCAGATGGCAGAGATCGTCATACCCAATGGGCCAACTCTTATAAAGGAAATCCATTAGTATCAGATCCTATGGATGCTGAACATAATGAAATGTGGCCGCGTGGAAGAACCAATCACTATTGGTTTGATTTAAATAGAGACTGGCTTTTGGCGATTAATCCAGAAAGTCAAGGAAAATTAGATTGGTATCACGAATGGTATCCGAATGTGGTAACTGATTTTCATGAAATGGGAAGTCAGAGCACTTACTTTTTTGAACCGATGAAAGACAATGGCTCAAAAGATCCTATTATGCCCGAGGAAAACTATAAGCAATTGAACTCTATTTTCGCCACCTACTTCAGCAAAAGCTTGGATAGTATTGGTTCGCTTTACTTCACCAAAGAAGTTTTTGATGGAACCTATCCTGGCTATGGCTCGTCTTATCCCGATTTACAAGGAGGCTTAGGAATACTTTTTGAACAAGCTAGTTCAAGAGGTCACAAGCAAAAAACAGCTTTTGACTACATCACTTTTCCTTTTACCATTCGGAATCAATATGTTTCTAGCATGGCTACTGTTCAAGCTGCCGTTGAAAACAAGCAATTACTTCGCGACTATCAAAAAGAATTTTTTAAAAGCGCTTTGGCAAGAGCCAAGCGGTCAAAAATAAAAGCCTACGGTTTTACAGATACTGATAAAAATAAAACTAATGCTTTTTTAGACAAACTGATTCGCCATCGTGTAAAAGTACTCCAAACAGGAGAAAACTCTTTTGCTGTTCCCACAGAACAACCGCAATATAGAATGGTACAAACTTTTTTTGAAACCTATGATCAATATCGAGATAGCGTTTACTATGACGCTTCAGCTTGGTCAGTGGCTAATTTTTACAATATTCCATATAAGGAACTTACTAAAACACCAACTGGAAAAGCGGTATCATTAGAGGAGCTTATTCCATTAAAACCTCTACAAAAATCAAATTATGCCTATGCTATTAAGGGGAACGATTACAATATCCCTGCCCTCACCTATTATTTACAAGAAAATGACATAACGGTTTCTACTGCTTTTAAAGGATTCGAGACAACCTCAAAAGAATCTTATTCCTATGGCTCACTCGTTGTTCCTGTAGCCCCTCAAAAAAAGAGTGCTGATGAGATCTTTGCGATTCTGACTGAAGCACAAACAAAATTCAAAATTCAAATTAATAGCCTTTCTACAGGATTTAGTAGCAAGGGTATTGATGTTGGAAGTAGATACATTCGTCCTCTCGAAAAACCAAAGGCGATTATGTTGATTGGAAATGGTGTTCGCTCCTATGAAGCCGGGGAAGTATGGCATCTTTTAGATACTCGCGTTAGAATGCCCATTACTAAGGTGCGCAAAAACTACTTTGATCGTGTTGATTTGGAAAAATACAACACGCTTATTCTTGTTTCGGGTACCTATAATTGGGATAAAAAAACGGTTGAAAAACTGAAAAATTGGGTAGGAAATGGTAATACCCTGATTGCGCAAGGAACCGCCTGTAAAGCCCTCATAGAGCATAAAATTGTTTCGGAAGAACTGTTTAAATCGACTAAAGATTCAATTCGAAAAGTGATACGCAAACCCTATGTTGATGCTCCTGAAAATATTGGAAGAGAACGATTGGGTGGCGTTTTTGTAAAAGGAGAGTTGGACACCACCCATCCCCTGGGATTTGGCTATACTTCTAAAGAAATCAGCTTATACAAGAACAATCTTGTTTGGCTAAAAGCAAGTAAAAATTCTTATGGTACTCCTATGGTGTACGATAAAAACCTTCATATTGATGGCTATATTTCAAAAGGAAATAGGGAGAATTATTTCCCAAATTCTGTGCCTTTGGTGGTGAGTCGTTTGGATAAAGGTCGTGTAATTCTCTTTGCAGAAAATCCAAATTTTAGGGGAACTGCCTATGGAACCAACAGAATGTTTTTGAACGCCCTTTTCCTTGGCAATTATATCAGTGTTCCAACCCCTTGAAGAAGATCATGTCTATTGTTGCCAAAGTGGATTTACTAGTTAGAGAGTATTGTTGAAACTAACGATATCCAAAGCCATTAGATTGGTGGCAAGGAAAGGTTACAAACTAAACATACAAAGATTAGAGGTTATCTGTATAATCTTGATTGAAGATGCTAAAGTAAAATGGTTTTTAAAAAACCACCCCCATCAAAACGTACTTAATACTTCTGGAAACTTTCAGCTTTGAACTATTGTCCCAATGTCCCACCCTCTAGGAGTGGGACGTGGGAATCATTGCACATATAGTCAGAACATACCGAATTCGACCTTTCCATCTCATCTACCTAAGGTGTGCAATCTTTCTTTTAAAATCCGATCTAAAGTCTAATCACTTCAGAAAGTAAAATGTTTCTTGATGAGTTGCCGATGTT
>WTJB01000147.1 GCA_011526335.1 Candidatus Arcticimaribacter sp. | reverse complement strand
CTATATTTCTATTCTGCTACAATCCCCTATCTTTGTAAAAAATGAAAGCACTACAAAAAGAACTCATCATAATTGGCGCTGGGCCCATTGGCATGGCTTGTGCCATAGAGGCGAAAAAGAAAGGCATCGACTACCTGGTTTTAGAAAAAGGAACCCTGGTCAACTCCATTTACAATTACCCGCAAAACATGACCTTTTTTTCTACTTCTGACCGGCTAGAAATTGGTGAGATCCCTTTTATCTCACACAACCCAAAACCCACCCGAGCAGAAGCTTTAGAATATTACCGCAGGGTGGCCTCGGCCTGGGAACTCAAAATAAATCTATATGAGGGAGTTACTGCCCTTGAAAAAAGGGGAGAACATTTTAGTATTGAAACCGATAAAAACCAATACCAATGTAACAACATCGTATTGTCAACCGGTTTTTACGACCTGCCTTATTTGCTGAATATCCCGGGCGAAGAATTGCCTAAAGTTACGCATTACTACAAAGAGCCGCACCCTTACTTTGGCATGGACATCGTGGTGGTTGGGGCAGCCAACTCAGCCGTAGATGTCGCCTTAGAAACCTACCGAAAAGGCGCCAAGAGTGTAACCTTGGTCATTCGGGAAAAAGAAGTAGGAAAAAACGTAAAGTATTGGGCGCGCCCAGATATCGTCAACCGTATTGAGGAAGGAAGTATCAAAGCTTATTTTAACGCTGAATTGACAGCAATCACTCCCGATAAAGTAAGCATTCGTACCGCAGAGGGAGTCGTTGAAATGAAAAACGATTTTGTCTTGGCCATGACAGGATACCAACCCAACTTTTCTTTGATGGAATCGCTAGGGGTAGTTTTTCAAGAAGACGAATACAAGACCCCCATTTACAACCCCACTACAATGGAGCCTAGTCAAAAAGGGGTGTACTTGGCAGGCGTGGTATGCGGTGGCTTAAAAACCAACAAATGGTTTATTGAAAACTCGCGTGCGCATGCCGCTCAAATCATTGAGGCCATCACACAAGCTTAGCGAGGGCCAAAACACTTCCCAAATGAATTCCGTCATGAAAAAGGACAAAATTCTGGGTGGTCTCTACACTGTCTAAAACCATTTGTGTTGATGTGGTATAGGGCTTCATCGCTGCAAAACGCCCTTGAGCCAAGTCGGCTTCAAACTGCTCGTAGGTCGAAAAAAGAGCCGCATCAATGGCTTGTACCTCTTCTGCAGTAAAGTTCCGTTCGGGCTTGCTGCCCTTAGAAAAAGATGTTACCCACGCTTCTGGAACATGCATTTCTAGACCCGAACGCTTGTACATTAAAAGTTGGTGCGTAACCATGGTATGAGCGATGTTCCATAGTATATTGTTGTTAAATCCTTCGGGAATAGCATTGAGCTGCTCCAAGCTGAAATGCTTTAAATAATGATGAAAGATTTTTCTGTTGTGAAGTTGAATGGCAAGTTGCGTTTTCATATGTATGTTTTTCCAAAAATACATAATTTAAGGGATGCTAAAGTTGGATTGATTACATTCGTAGTATGCAGGTATTAATTGTTACCGACTCCTTAAAAGAAAGCCTAAAGGCCCACGAGGTTGCAAAAGCCATTGCCAAGGGCATTGGCGAGGTTGATAAAGGCATAAAAACACAATGCATTCCTTTTTCTGACGGTGGAGAGGGAGCGTTAACTGTTTTAAATAAACACAGCGCTGGAACAATAGTAGACTGTCCCACGGTAGATGCTTTGGGACGCCCGATGACGGCAAGTTATTTCTTGTTTAAAAGCGAAAAAAAAGCGTGGATAGAACTCTCTCAGGCTTCTGGGTTGGCACAAATAGCCCCCGAATTGCGCAACCCGCTGATCACCTCAACCTATGGCACGGGTCTTCAAATAAAAGACGCCATTGAAAAAGGCTGTACAGACATTATTTTAGGAATAGGAGGCAGCGCTACCAATGATGCGGGTACGGGAATTTTTGAGGCCTTAGGCGGACAACTTTTAGATAAAAATAAACACCCCATAGCCAGGGGCGGAGCGGCTTTAGAGCAAGTCGAAAGTGTTGTTTTACCGCAAAACCTAGGAGCTGTTCGTTTTAAAGTAGCCTGTGATGTGGACAATCCCTTATTGGGCGTGCAAGGGGCAAGCGCTGTTTATGGCCCACAAAAAGGGGCTTCGCCTGAAGACGTTGTCACCTTAGAAAAAGCGCTGACCCGTTTTGCCACAACCATAAAAAGACAAACCGGAAGAGAAATAGCTGCCTTAAAAGGAGGGGGAGCCGCAGGCGGAACGGCAGCAGGAATGGCAGGATTGTTTGAAGCCCAACTCGCCCCCGGATTCTCTTTACTCTCCGAAATGATTGCCTTGGAAAAAGCCATTGAAGAGGCGGATCTGATCTTTACCGCAGAAGGGAAGATAGATCGCCAAAGCTTGAATGGAAAAGTTCCTGTAGGGGTGGCACAGCTGGCAAAAAAACACCAAAAACCCTGCATTGGGTTGGCCGGAGCTGTTGAAGGCCCCTATACCCCTTTCTACGAAGTGGGCTTTTCGGGCATATTTAGCCTACAAAACGGCCCTATGAGTATAGAAACTTCAAAAGAAAATGCATTTGAATTGCTCGCCGATACTGCCGCTAGGGTGTTTTATTTCTTCCAAAAAAGTAAACCATAATGACCTTTTCATTCGTTGTATTGTTTGTCGCTATTCTCTGGATTATTGTAGGGACCACACGTTTAAAACTCCATCCTTTTTTGGTATTGCTCTCCGCTAGCCTTTTTTTGGGAATCGGAACAGGAATTCCTTTAGATGAATTGGCCAATTTATTGGGAAAAGGGATGGGAAAAACCATGCAAAGCATTGGCTTACTCATTCTTTTTGGCACCATTATAGGCGTGGTACTGGAAGTGTCCAACGCCACACAGAGCATTGCTCATGCCTTGTTAAAATTGTTTTCCAAATTGCCCCTTCCTTACGCTGTGAGCTGTATTGGCTACTTGGTGGCCATCCCTGTATTTTGTGACTCTGCTTTTGTGATTTTGTCCTCTTTGAATAAGCGTTTGTCCGAGCAAACAAAAACCCCCTTAGTCGGACTAACGGTAGCCCTTTCAACGGGTTTGTTTGCTCCGCATGTTTTGGTTCCGCCTACCCCAGGACCGCTAGCTGCTGCGGCAAATTTGGAATTAGAAAATCTTTTTCTGCTTATCCTCTATGGGGGTATTCTCGCTTTTTTGTTGGTCATGATTGGTGCAGCCTATGCTCACTACATTAGCCGTAAAACAAGCTTCATTAGGGCTAAAGAAAGCCCAAAAAATATCCCGAATAATGCCGTGCTCCCTAGTTTGAATCAAGCCCTAGCCCCTATTGTTGTCCCCATTGTATTAATGGCCTTAGGAACTGGGATTCCGTTTCTTCCACTGCTCAAGGAAATTCCTTTTGTTTATTCTGTCTTCATCCTACTTTGCTCGCCCAGTATAGCCCTTGGCGTTGGGATGTTGCTTGCATTTCGCTTGCTTAAGACCACAGAAATTTCGTTACATGAAGTCGTAGAAAAAGGTGTTCGGACTGCTGCACCCATTCTAATCATAACCGCTATGGGAGGCACACTGGGGCTTATCATTCAGCAACTCCCCTTAAATGATTTTTTAGCAAATTCCCTAACCCAAAACAGCATCGGTCTTTTGCTTCCTTTTCTTATTGCTGCGGCATTAAAAACTGCACAAGGGTCTTCTACCGTGGCGATCATTACAACATCGTCAATTATATTTCCTCTTTTGGGGGGGATGGGACTGGATTCTGAACTGGGAAAGGTTTGGGCCATTTTATCGCTTGGGGTTGGTGCAATGACCGTCTCTCATGCCAATGACTCCTATTTTTGGATCGTTTCACAAATGGGCGAGTTGGATATTAAAACAGCCTACCGCCATCATACCTTTGGCACCTTTCTGCAAGGACTGGCAGGAATAATTTTGATTTTATTAGGCTATACCCTATCAAATGCTCTATTTTAAGGGTGAAATTTTAGGCACTATTTTATGACGAAGAAGGATATTAAAATTGACGGGGCAGAAGTCTCATGGTTTGCGCCTATTTGTGATGGGGACGATGCTTTTTTAGGACAACGCGATCCGCAGTACAAAAGCTCTTGGGAGAATACCTCGGACATTGTAAAAGCCGCCGATCAATTAGGGTATCGCAACATCTTATGTCCCTCTTCCTATCAGGTAGGGCAAGATACCCTCAGCTTTGCCGCAGCCATGGCGCCGTTGACTAAGCAAATCAATCTTCTAGCAGCCATTCGTTGTGGGGAAGTACATCCGCCTATGTTAGCACGAGCCATTGCTACCTTGGATCATATTTTAAAAGGACGGTTGACCTTGAACATCATCTCTTCGGATTTGCCTGGACTTAAAGAAGACTCTTCGCTTCGCTATCAGCGTTCTAGGGAAGTGATTGAAATTTTAAAACAAGCCTGGACCCAAGAGGAAATCAATTTCAAAGGAGAATTTTATTCCCTGCAACTGCCCACTACACCGGTAAAACCGTATCAGCAAAATGGGGGGCCTCTTCTTTATTTTGGGGGGTATTCTCCTGACGGAGTAGCCCTCTGCGCTCAGCACTGCGATGTCTATCTGATGTGGCCCGACACCGAATCTCAATTGCAAAGCTTGATGGACAATATGCGACAAAAAGCAGCTGCCTACAATAGAACCGTTCAATTTGGTTTGCGGGTGCATGTTATTGTACGGGAAACCGAAGAGGAAGCCAGAGCGTATGCCCAAGGATTGATTTCAAAACTGGACCTAGACCTAGGCACAGAGATTCGAGAAAGAGCCCAAGATGCAAAATCGCTTGGCGTTGCACGACAAAGCCATCTTAGAGCAGCGGCAGATAGCGAATTTTATGCTGAACCCCATTTATGGACGGGCATCGGACTAGCAAGATCGGGCTGTGGAGCCGCTTTGGTTGGAAACCCAGACCAGGTGTATGAAAAACTGCAACGGTATATGCAAATGGGAATTCGTTCGTTTATCCTCTCAGGATATCCGCATAGACAAGAATTAGATTTGTTTGCAAAATATGTTTTACCAAGAATGAAAACGGTTTCGCTCCCCCAGGTGTTTCAACGGGTTCCTACACAAACCCCCTCAACGCCTTTAGGTAATGCGCTACGCTTATAATGCCCTGGTATGATTGATTTTATTATTGTTCTTTTTTACTTCGCCTTAATATTATTTACCGCTTTACGGGGGAAAAATACACAAGAGATCAGTGCGGAACATTATTTTTTAAGTTCGCGAAATTTACCCTGGTACTCCATCGCGCTTTCTACTATAGCTACCAATATTCAAGGATATCAATTTTTGGGTATGATGGGGTCTGCCTACCTCTACGGTTTGGCACAAGCCAATCTTGAAATTAATGCTGTACAAGGAATCCTTCTCGGTGCCTTTGTATTTGTGCCCCTTTTCTTAAAAGAAAAAATAACCACCATTACCCAATTTATACGATTAAAACTTGGCGACCGGATTGCCCTATTTTACTCCTTAGCCAATATGGGTTTATTTGCCACCGTTACTCTGGGGGCAGCTCTTTTTTGGGGGGCCTATGCCGCGGATATGGTCTTTGGAGATCAGCTTCAATTTTTACATTCCAATAGAATTTACCGCATCGCTATACTGATTGCTATTTTGGGGTGTTTTTCTGCGCTATATACCTACCACGGTGGACTTAGTGCAGTGGTAAAAACAGACATTATCCAATTTAGTGTCCTTTTGATTGGCGGAACTGTGGTCTGTTGGATTGCGGTAAGCGAATTGGGAGGATGGGGTGCTCTTTACGAAAAAACCCCAGAAAAAATGCACCTTCATCTGGCCAGTACACACCCTACCCTCCCGTGGACGCATATGCTGGGTTTGTTTTTTCTAAATATAAACTACTGGTGTGCCAACCAAACAGTCATGCAAAGGGCCTTAGCAGCACGCTCTGTCGCCCATGCCCAAACGGGACTGATGGTAGGAGGGGTTTTAAAGTATTTTATGGCGATCATTATTGTCGTGCCGGGCATAGCGTTATATGGCCTATTGGGAGATGGCCTTGCAGAACCCGACTTGGCTTTTCCTTATCTGGTAAAAACCTATTTGCCCGTAGGGATAAAGGGCATTATTCTCTGCGGATTATTTGCATCGCTGATGAGTACGGTCGATTCTACCTTCAACTCGCTAGCCACCTTGTGGTCTACCGATATTTATGCGCATTACATTCAACCCAAAGCGAGTGATGCAGAAAAAATTCAGGCAGGGCGTTACGCTATTTTATTTAGTTTAGGAACCGCCTTGTTGATGGGCTTTGTTCTTTTGTATTTAAAATTTGACAACCCAAATGCCGCTTTTACACATACCCTAAATAATCTAAGGTATTATATCAATTGTGGAATTGTTGTGCTTATTTGCAGTGCAGTGCTGTTGTTGCAACCAAAATCTAAACCCATCTTATGGGCGTTTATTACAACCCTTCCCGTAAACATTGTGCTTCAAAATCTGTTTCCCGAGATGAATTATTTTCTTCGTGCGTTTTATGTTATCGCTCTAGGATTGACTTTAGCCTTAGCAGGAAATTGGAAAAGGGTAACTCATATCCGCTCCTTATTTCAATCGGCGAATACAAAAACAAGCCTATGGGGATGGGTGCTCTTTGGTTCGCTGGTATTGCTGCATATTATTTTTCATTAGCCAAAGAGATAACCGTATCTTAGGGGCAGTATTTTACTATGTTTATTGCCATTATCATTCCGTGCTTCAACGAAGCCAATCGCCTTCCTATTGCCGCTTTTCAATCGTTTGTTGAAAAAGAAAAAGAAGCCCAACTCATCTTTGTCAATGATGGGTCAAACGACAATACGCTTGGTGTTCTCAAGTCGCTTGCTTTATCTCACCCTAAGCAAATTGAAGTAGTGGATTTAAAAGAAAATGTCGGAAAAGCCAGTGCGGTACAGCAAGGAATGCTGTATGCCCAAGCGCACTTTTCGCCTTCATGCTTTGCTTATTTAGATGCTGATTTATCTACTTCGCTAGAAGAATGTTTCTCCTTAGCGCAAAACATAAACCCAGCCACTTCTTTTGTTTTTGGTTCTCGGATTTTAAAGGCCGACAACACCATAAAAAGAAAATGGTATCGGTTTCTTATCGGGAGGGTCATTGCTACGGTTATTTCCAAAATGTTGGGCATTGCCGTTTATGATACCCAATGTGGCTGTAAAATTTTTGATGCCCAGTTGATTTCCACAGCTTTTACGGCAGATTTTACGTCTCGATGGCTTTTTGATGTAGAAATTTTTTATCGACTAATGGATCATTATGGGAAAGACACCTTTCTGCAAAAAACAAAAGAAGTTCCCTTAAAACAATGGATAGATACAGATGATTCTCGCGTTAAAATGACCTATATGTTTCGTCTTTGGATGGACTTGTATTTATTAAACAAACGCTACAGTAAATGATAAAAAAGCTTTTTCCTCCGCTTAGTCAAGCTTCTCAAACGGGATATTTTTTCTTTTTGGTGGTCCTGATACGGTTATTTTTTAATGGGGTGATTCCACTAATGGACAAAACCGAAGCGCGTTATGCTGAGATTGCTCGTTTAATGGCCGAAACTGGCGAATGGGTAGTGCTGCAAATAGATTACGGAATTCCTTTTTGGGCAAAGCCTCCCCTGTCAACATGGGCCTCGGCTTTGAGTATACAGCTTTTTGGCGCAGCAGAGTTTTTTGTTCGTCTTCCTTATGCTTTGGTGTGTATTGCTATGGCCCTTTTTTTGGGACGGTATACATCCACAAAAAACCAATCCATTTTTCTGCCCGGGTTAATTCTGCTTTGCCTGCCGGAATTCTTTTTACATGTGGGGGTGGTTTCTACCGATGTCTTCTTGGCTTTTAGTGTGGCTATGGTCATGCTTTCTTTTTGGGAAGGCATGCAAAAAGACAGCAAAAGCTATTGGCGCTATTTGTTTTTTGTCGGCATGGGCTTGGGGCTTTTGGCAAAAGGACCAATTGTAGGGATCCTTACCGTACCGCCTCTCTTTTTGTGGTGCCTAATGAATAAAGAAGCACGTCCAAGACTGTTTCTTTTCCCGTGGGTTTTGGGTAGCCTTTTGACCCTGGCGATTGCCCTGCCGTGGTATGGGCTCGCCGAGATGAGGTCTCCTGGGTTTATTGACTACTTTATTATTGGAGAACATTTTAGACGGTATCTAGACTCTTCCTGGTCTGGAGATAAATACGGTTTCCCTAAACAACAACCTTTGGGGATGATCTGGTTATTTTTGATTGGTGCCATCCTCCCCTATGCTTTTT
The DNA here is from genome assembly GCA_011526335.1 of Candidatus Arcticimaribacter sp. Taxonomy (GTDB): domain Bacteria; phylum Bacteroidota; class Bacteroidia; order Flavobacteriales; family Flavobacteriaceae; genus Arcticimaribacter. Next base: position 2,794 of record WTJB01000147.1, on the reverse strand, counting down.
TCTTTATGCAAAAAGTAGGTGCAAGATTCCGAGAAATGCTTTCCCATCCCTGGTTGCAATTTTTACTTTTTTGGCTGTTGTGGACCCCCTTGTTTTTTACCAGTTCTAAAAGTTTAATTCACCCCTATACCCTGCCTGTAATGGTTCCTGTAGCCTTGATCATTGTACATTTCTGGGAAGAAGCTCGACATAAAAACACGCTGATCTACGGTGGCTTAGCCTTCCCTTTATTGGCTGTAATGATTTATTTTTCTGGAACAATCGATGGGGTGTTTCAGGCCAATTCTGACAAGACTTTGGTAGAAGCGTATGCTGGAAAAGATCTTTATGCCTTTAAGAAAAAAAGTTATTCCAGTCAGTTTTATAGCCAGGGGAAAATACAGGTCATTACGGCTGAGGAATTGCTTGGGCATTACGATTCTATCCCCCTACTGATTTCAAAAAAAGACTACAAAAAGATAGAAAGCCCGCTCAAAGAGAGGTTACAAGGGCAAGTTTTTTCTTCTAAAAAAGAAGTGTATCTTTATGTAGCGTCGCCACCACCGCCTATATCCCAAAACTGATGAAAGACTGGCTTTCCCTTTTGTTTGTATGTCTACTGATTCCGTCAGGATTCGCACAATATTCTGTGGAACAAGAGCACCATCCTAACGGGCAGTTAGCCAAAGAAACTTCTTATCAGGACAATACCAAAGAAGGGTGGGAACGACACTGGTACCCTAGCGGGCAACTAAAATCTGAAGGAGAATATAAACAAGGACTTCAGGAGGGGGCATGGTTCCACTATTTCGAAAGTGGTGCTTTGCGAATTAAACGCTTTTTAAAAGAAGGAAAAAACCAAGGAAAACAGCTTTGGTATTATGAGAATGGAAATATAGGCTGGGAAGAAAATTATGAAAAAGGCAGTGCAGAAGGCCAGTGGAAATACTATTATGCCAACGGGCAACTTCGGTTGATACGCCATTTCAAAAACGGAAAAAAGGAAGGAAAAGAAACAGGTTTCGATCGTGAGGGGAATGTTTTATGGGAATGGACCTTTGCCGACAATAAAAGGATCCAGTAAACCTCTACAACGCTATTCTTTTTCCTTAACCGGAATCCATATTTCCCACATTTGGGTATGTTGTTCTGGTAGAATATTTCTTTTAAACGCTTCGGTATGTTGTTTACTAAAATGAAGGTGTGTGCAATCTTGAGGATGATGCACATAACTGGAATGGGGAAGCCAGCAGGATTAACAGAGAGAACAATTCAAAGAATAGAAAACCACGAAGCAGAACCTTCAAAACACGCTTTAAACAAAATAGGAGAAGTGCTGAATTGTAATTTAAATGAACAAAAACGAAAAGACATGACAAAAAAACAACGCAGACTAAATATTTTTTTAATCGCTATTTCAATCCTTATTGTGCTAGAGTTTCTTATGGGATGGTTAACTTGGGAACATCATTGGTGGGTTTTAGCCGCATGGTTTTTTCCTCTTTTGGGCGGAGTTTCAATTCCATATTTCAAGAAAAAGTAAATTCCTCAGCCATTGAATAGCATAGACGCAAGAAAAAAGTATCTGTATTACCTCCTTTTTGGAATTACATTTTTATCCTTCAATTGGGTTCAAGATTTTATCAGACCTAATTACAACGGTGAGCATAGAGGAATTATCTACTTTTTGGGAATTGCTCCAAACTTCCTTCCTGCCATTGGGCTTCCCGCACTTTTTTACGTTATTATTCCAGAACTGTTTTCACCGGAGACTTTCATTAGAAAAAACACCTTAGGCTTCTCTATAGGCATTGCAATGGTGGGGTTAATTGGGAATGAGGTTATCACAATTTACACCCCTGGAAGAGGCGTCTTTGATTGGAATGATATACTATGGACTCTTATCGGTGGGATTATATTTATTGTTATCCATACATTAGTTGAAAAATAAGTGATCAACGTTTTTTTTAAAGGTGTAATAAAATCTATCAAGGATGAATAAAATTGGACTAATCGGCGGTATTGGACCTGAGTCTACGATCAAATACTATCAACTTATCATTGAAAAGTACCGTGAATTAACCCCTAATGGCCATTATCCAGAAATACATATTTTGAGTATCGACATGACAATGATGTTAAAATATATTTCTGAAAATGACAGGATAGGTTTCCTAAATTTTATGAAGGAACGGATTGCAATTTTAGAATCCGCTGGAGTAAATAAGGTATATATATGTTCCAACACACCCCATGTGTTTTATGATGCGTTACAAGCATCTGTCGATATTGAAATCGTCTCTATTGTCAATGAAACAATGAATCATATTGCATCGCTAGGCTTAAAAAAGTGTGGCTTATTAGGAACTAAATTTACCATGTCAAAAGGATTTTACGCCCAAAATGGAAAACAAATAGGAGTGGAGATCATCGTACCCAATGAGGAGGAACAAAATGTAATACACGATATCTATATGAATGAACTTGTCTTTAATGTCAACAAATCAAGTTCAAAAGATACAATCCTTCGCCTAATCACAAGGATGATAAAAGAAGGTAATATTGAGGGAATTATTCTTGGAGGAACAGAACTTTCTCTTGTATTAAACCAAAAGGATTTTGAAAAAATAAATGTTATCGATACGTGTTTGATTCACGTCAACGCAATCGTAAATGAATTGGTGTAGAATAATCTGCTTTAACCCACTCGAGAAATATTTTACGTATCAAAGATTAGAGAAGAAAGAATACATCAAGAGTTTTAAAGCACATTATGGTAACTTTAGCGTTATTCCTTATGTGCCTTTAGAATAAC
>WTJB01000130.1 GCA_011526335.1 Candidatus Arcticimaribacter sp. | reverse complement strand
ATATATAGAAGCAACCCCTAAGGTTTGTGGATGATTGCTCACCTCTATAAACCCGATTTTTGCTAAAATATTGTTGAAGGCCTTTCCGTGAGGAAAAACAGCTGCCGAATCGGAAAGGTATTGGTAGGCGGCCTGATCTTTGGTAAAAAGGCGTCCCATCAGGGGTAAAATTGTTTTGCTGTACAATTGATATCCTTGTTTAAAGGGAAATTTTGTAGGAACAGCCGTTTCTAAAACAATCAGTCTTCCCTTCGGTTTTAGCACCCTTAGGATCTCGCCTAAGCCTTTTTCTAAATGCTCAAAATTACGTACGCCAAAAGCCACTGTAATGCCATCAAAATAATCGTCTGGATAATCGAGGTTTTCACTATCTCCGATAACCATTTGGATGGTTTTTTCTAAAGCTGCGGCATTTACTTTCTGTTTGCCTACTTCTAGCATTCCCGGAGAGATATCGAGTCCGATGATCTCCGATGCCCCGGTATCGGTGAGCGCCAATGCCAAATCTCCTGTTCCTGTAGCAATATCCATCAGCCTTTGGGGTTGGTCTTTTTTCATCATAGCCACAACCCGCTTGCGCCATTTTATATCGATTCCTAAAGAAATGACTCGGTTAAGAAAATCATACTGTTTTGAAATCCCGTCAAACATATGGGTAACCTGCTCTTTTTTGGAAGAACGGTCGTTTTGATAAGGAACTACTTTCTTTTTCATAGACCGCAAAGATAGAAAATGACCTTTTAATTCTCTTCTTGTTGGCCTTTAAAAGCATTGCAATAAACTTATTCCTATATTTGTTTAGTTTTTCGAAACAAAAAAATGAGAATAATCATTGCCGGCGGAGGAGAAGTTGGTTTTCACTTAGCCAAACTTTTATCATTTGAATCGCAAGATATCACCTTAATTGATATCAGTAGAGAGCGATTGAATTATGCAGAGAATCAATTGGATATCAGGACGCTAAAAGGCGACGCCTGTTCCTTGTCTTTGTTAGAAGAAGCCAATGCTTCTAGCTGTGACTTGTTTATTGCGGTCACCGCCCAAGAAACCACCAACATTACCATATGTGGGTTGGCGAAACAGATGGGATGTGCGAAAACCATTGCCCGGATTTCCAATATAGAATACATTCATGCCAGTTCACCCATTAGCTTTGAAAAAATGGGAGTAGATGAATTGATCTCACCAGAAGAGTTGGCTTCGGTAGAAATACAACAACTCTTGGACCAATCTGCCTTTAGCGATAGTTATGAGTTTGAAGCAGGAGAGCTTACCCTTATTGGGACCAAACTCAAAGACGCTGTTCCATTTATTGGAAAGACAGTAAAAGAAGTAGCCTCTATTTTTCCTGACGTTCATTTTATGCCCATTGCGCTACAGCGTAAAGGGACACAATATACCGTTATCCCAAGAGGGGACACCTGTTTTGAAGTAGAAGATCTGGTGTATTTTATCACCCTTAAAGAAGGGGTAGAGGAGTTGTATAAACTTACGGGGAAAAGCAAAGAAGTCATCAAAAATGTTATGATTTTGGGGGGCGGAAATATCGGCACCCAGACAGCTAAAACCCTGTGTAATAAGAAGTTTAATGTCACTCTTGTTGAGCAAAACAAAAGTAAAGCGTTTGACATTGCCGATCAATTGCCTGATGTTATGGTCATCCACGGGGATGGGAGAAGTGTAGAGCTACTCGAAGAGGAAAGTATCGAAAGCATGGATGCGTTTATCTCGGTCACCGAAAATTCTGAAACGAACATCATGTCTTGCTTGATGGCCAAGTCGAAGAACGTAAAAAAAGCCATTGCGCTGGTAGAAAATATGGATTACTTCCAACTTTCTCATTCTATCGGTATAGACACCTTGATCAATAAAAAGTTACTGACGGCCAATACCATTTTCCGCTACATAAGAAAAGGAGATGTCGTAGATCTCACGACCTTGAACAATCTGAATGTTGAAATTTTGGAATACATCGTCAATGAAAATTCAAAGGTTCATGGTTTAAAGATTAGGGATATTGATTTTCCACGCTCTGCTACCATTGGGGGGGTAATCAAAGAAGGAAAGGGAATTATTGCCCTTGGAGATTACACCATTGAAGCCGGAGATCGTGTGGTGGTTTGTACTCTTCCACGTGCTATTCCTCGTATAGAAAGTCTTTTCTTATAAAATGCATAAACTCAACTCACAGATTATTGTTTATTTGATGGGGGTTTTGCTCCTTTTCAATGGCGGGTTTATGCTCTTGGCTTCCATCATTTCTTATCTTACCGATGATGGTGTAGCCCTTAGCATTATTTTAGCTGCATTTACTACCCTGCTTACGGGATTGTTTATGATGTTGGTTACCCGTCAACATGAAAAAACGCTCCACAAACGCGAAGGTTATTTGGTGGTAAGTCTTGGGTGGATACTAATGACCTTATCGGGGATGCTGCCCTACCTTTTTTCAGGGGTATTTACCTCCTTTTCCAGTGCTTTTTTTGAAACCATGTCGGGTTATACCACCACGGGGTCCTCTGTGCTATCGGATATAGAGGCACTTCCAAAGGGTATTTTGTTTTGGCGAAGCCTTACCCATTGGATAGGGGGGATGGGGATAATCGTTTTGGCCATTGCCATCTTGCCTCTGCTAGGCATAGGAGGGATGCAGTTGTTTACCGCAGAAGCTCCTGGACCCAATAGCGACAAACTTCACCCACGCATTACCGATACCGCCAAGCGTCTCTGGTATATTTATGTAAGCTATACTTTTTTGGAAACCCTTTTGCTATGGGCGGCGGGAATGTCTCTTTTTGATGCGGTAAACCATGCCATGAGTACCTTATCGACAGGAGGCTTTTCTACTAAAAACATGAGTGTTGCGCATTGGAATGACGCGCCATTAATCCAGTACATCATTATTGTTTTTATGTTTATCGCAGGCGTCAATTTCGTTATGAGTTATTT
>WTJB01000191.1 GCA_011526335.1 Candidatus Arcticimaribacter sp. | reverse complement strand
TTTGGTGGATAGTGCTGGCGTTTTTCTTCCTATGCAAGATGAAATTTTTCCTGACAAAGAACACTTTGGTCGAATCTTTAGAAACAACGCAAAGATGAGCAGTAAAGGAATCGTGCAGATCGCTTCCGTTATGGGGAGTTGTGTCGCCGGGGGAGCCTATTTGCCTATCATGTCAGACGAATCTTTGATTGTGGACAAAACAGGAAGTATCTTTCTTGCTGGAAGTTATCTGGTAAAAGCTGCTATAGGAGAAGTTATTGATAACGAAACTTTAGGAGGGGCAACTACTCATACCGAGATTAGTGGCGTGGCCGACTATAAGGTTAAAAACGATCAAGAAGCCCTAAAACGGATCCGGTTTTTAATGGATAAGATTGGGGCTGCAGAAGAAGCAGGTTTTAATCGTGTCCAACCCCTTCCCCCAAAAACCGCTATGGAGAACCTCTTTGGGTTACTTCCTGCAAAACGAAATGAACCCTATGATGTTCGTCCCATTATAGAACAGCTGGTGGATGATGGGGAGTTCGAAGAATACAAAGAAAACTATGGGCAAACCCTGATTACCGCATATGCGCGGATAGACGGTTGGGCGGTTGGTATTGTTGCCAATCAGCGTAAAGTAGTAAAATCCAAAAAAGGAGAAATGCAGCTGGGCGGAGTAATCTATGGGGATGCTGCAGATAAAGCAACGCGTTTTATTGCCAACTGCAATCAAAAGAAAATTCCTTTAGTCTTTTTGCAAGACGTTACAGGATTTATGGTTGGAAGTACTGCAGAACACAACGGAATCATCAAAGACGGTGCAAAAATGGTCAACGCAATGGCCAATTCTGTGGTGCCAAAGTTCACTGTAATCATGGGGAATTCTTATGGAGCAGGAAATTACGCCATGTGCGGAAAAGCTTTTGACCCCCGTCTGATCGTCGCCTGGCCCAGTGCAGAAATGGCGGTCATGGGAGGAGCACAAGCGGCTAAGGTTTTAACCCAAATCGAAGCATCTGCATTAAAAAAGAAAGGTGAAAAAATAGGAGAAAAAGAACAGAAAGCACTGTTCGATAAAATTAAAAGCCGCTACGATAAACAGGTAGATCCGCTTTATGGAGCTGCACGTTTATGGACAGACGCCATCATCAACCCAACCGATACACGGATGTGGATAAGCATGGGAATAGAGGCAGCCAACCACGCCCCTATGCAGGAAGCCTTTAATATGGGGGTACTACAGGTCTAATTGTGCACGGCTGGCCTGTCGTTGAATTTTTCCGTTTTCCGTATACACAAAAGACGGAAGAGTATAAATAGCACGGGGCTTCTGATACTTTTCTAAATTGGATAATTTGTTTATTTCTTCTGATAGCGCTTCCGTATTCATCTCTCCTTCCACCAGTAAAATTAAAGCCTCTCCCAGGGTATCATCCGGCTGTGAAGAAACAAAAAACGGCCTCGCTATTATATCCGATAATTTTTTTTCAATTTCTTCGGGAATTAATTTCACTCCCCCAGAATTGATAATATTATCGCTACGCCCGCGTAAATGAAATTCACGGGCTGAAACAAGGGAAACGATGTCATGGGTATGTACAGGTTCCTTGGATAAATAAGGAGCATGAATGATGAGGCATTCCTTTTTATCTTGTTCTACTTCAATGCTGGGCAATACGGTAAATACATCAATTCCTTTTTTAATTTTCCGCGCCGCGATATGGGTCAGCGTTTCTGTCATCCCATAGGTTTCATAGGCTCCTTTATGGGTGTCCTGCACTTTTTGACGCAAACTAGAGGGCATTGGTGCCCCTCCTATAATTAGGGTTTTTACACGGTCTAAAGCATTAAACGCATTGGCCACTTGCAAAGGAACCATCGCCACAAAATCATAGGTTTTATCGGAATGTGCCAAAACATTTCCACCGGGGGGTCTTAAGTCCAAAGAAAGTCCCAAAATCATCGCCCGTACCAACATCATTTTTCCCGCGATAAAATCTGTATTTAGGCAGTGTAAAGCCGAATCGCCAACTTTAAGTCCAAAAAAATCGCCTGTGGCTAAAGCCGATTGCACCAGGGCTTGTTTTTCAAAAGTCATGTGTTTGGGTGCCCCTGTAGAACCCGAAGTTTTTAATGTGATTTCGGGAGATGGATGAATCCAATCCAATAAAAAATCACCTATCCCCTGTTCATGGGGTGTCCCCTCTTTTACAAACGAATAGGCAATCTCAAAAAGATCTTCGAAGCTGTAATGAACTCCATTTAGTTCAAATCGGTTATGAATATTTTTATAGGTCGGATTTGTGTTCATCTGTACGTGCCGTTAGTTTGTGTTTCCAATTTTTCCAGCCATATCGCTTTCCTAAATAATACAAGCTAAGCGGGTAAACGATTCCTAAAAAGACAAGGAGTTCGCTTCCTAAGGTAGGCGAAGAAATGTCTTTGAATATAGATTCGGTTTGAAATGCTGTCCAATCTGCCGTAACCAATAGGGCCGTAATCAGGTTGTTGGCAATATGAAGTCCTAAAGGAATTTCGATGCCTTCATCCATAAGGGCAATGATCCCAAAGAAAAAGCCTGTACCTATATAGTAGGCCAATAAACCCATTCCAAGCTTTTGAATTTCAGGATTCGCAATATGCAAACTTCCGAAAATAATGGAGGTCAATAGCAAAGCCCCCAGACGGCTTTTGGTCAAACTAGCAAAGCCTTGCATTAGATATCCTCTAAAAAGCAACTCTTCGAGTCCGGATTGAAAAGGAATAAAGACCAACGAGATCAGCAACATAATGAGAAAAGGCTGCCACTGAAAGGTCAGGAGATAGTCTTCTGGAGATAATGCGTAGTCTACGACAAAAATAAGCAGGGTAATGACGGTCCAGAAACCAAAAGCAAAACCCATTTTTTTATAGTTAATTTTGGCATTGGCCGTTATGATTTGCGTCAAGGTTTGCTGGTGTAACTTTTTG
>WTJB01000024.1 GCA_011526335.1 Candidatus Arcticimaribacter sp. | reverse complement strand
GGATAAAACAACAGATAAGCTCATAGGGGTGTGTAATTTTAACAACATTAGCTTCCTCCATGGAAAAGCAGAAATTGCTTTAATTATAGGGGAAAAAGAATACAGAAAAGGCACGCATGCGATTGATGTTATGGCACTATTATTAAAAGTAGGTTTTGAACGCCTAAACTTGAGAAATATTCTTACCTCAAGGCTTTATATCAATAAGCATACAGCGGCATTGGAAAAGTTATTTGGATTTAAACAAGTTGGAGTCTTTGAAGGGCTATCCTTTTACAAAGGAGGCTATGAAGATGTAGTATACTCTCAGTTGACGAGAGAGAATTGGAAAGATCGAAATCAAAATAAATAAATTGAAAATAGCATTGGGAACAGTTCAGTGGGGATTAGATTACGGTATTTCAAATACAAATGGAATACCTACCGATACTGAATTGGATGCAATCGTTAGACTTGCGATTCAAAATGGCATTGATTTTTTTGATACGGCTTCACAATACGGAAATGCTGAAGCGAGATTAGGGAATTATACAACCAAAAATTCAAGCGTAGTCTCTAAGTTTAGCTCTGTGAATCATTCATCATTTGAAAATGAAATCCAAGGTTCTTTAGAGCGTTTGAATGTGGAGCAATTGTATGGCTATTTATTTCATGCTCCTAAAGACCTCATCAATACTCCTTTATTATGGGATCAAATGCAGAATCTCAAAGTGAAGAAAAAGGTCAAAAAAATAGGTTACTCCTTGTATTCTCCAGAGGAATTGGAGCTCTTTTTGGACAAAAATTGGATTCCAGATATTGTACAGCTTCCCTATAGCCTGCTGGATAGAAAATTTGAGCCTTATTTTGAACAACTAAAATCTTTAGGTACGGAAATACACATACGTTCAGTCTTTCTACAAGGACTCTATTTTAAATCAACAGAAACATTGTCTCCAGCATTCAATGATTTAAAAAATGCTTTAAAAGAGTTAAAGGAGATAGCAACAGAATTTAGTTTAACCACAGTAGAGCTTGCATTGAATTTTGTGCTTAAAAATGAGTATGTAGATTATACAGTAATTGGAGTTGAGCAATCGAATCAATTAAAAGAGATTATTAGTGCATCGAAAATAGATTTCCCAAAAAGTATTAAAGAGCGAGTTAATACTTTGTCTATTGAAAACCCAACCCTATTAAATCCCTCAAACTGGAAATGAAAAATAAACTTCAAATAATTGCAGAAATAGCCCAGGGCTTTGAAGGTAATTTTGAGCAGTCTAAATTACTCATCAAAGCAGCCGCAAAGGCAGGGGCCGATGCCGTCAAATTTCAACTTGTCTATGCCGATGAATTGGCTACAAAAGATTACCAATACTATGCTTTATTCCAAGGTTTAGAAATGGAGGTTGAAAAGTGGAGGGCGTTAAATGAATATGCTCATCATTTAGGAATAAAGTTTATCGTGGACGTTTTTGGAGAACAAAGCTTAAACACGGCACAAGAAATAGGTTTAAATACTATTAAAATACACGGTACTGATGTCACCAATATTGGTTTACTCGAAGCAGTAGCAGCCTCTTCGATTGAAACCGTAATCCTGGGGATTGGAGGATCATTTTGGAGCGAAATTGCTACTGCGCTAAGCTTACTTGAAAAAAAACGATTAGTTCTGCTTTGCGGCTTTCAGGCCTATCCAACAACTACCGAGGATAATCATATTGCTAGAATGAATGTAATTGCTGCCAAGGCGCGTACGATGCATCAAAACTTTTTAATGGGTTTTGCTGATCATCCAGGGGAAGATCAATATGTCAATACCATATCCCTAGTAGCGCTGGGTGCGGGAGCCGGTTGTATCGAAAAGCACTTAACCTTAGGGAAGGTCATGGAGTTAGAGGATTATGAATCGGCACTAAACCCCGATGAGTTTGCAACTTTTGTAGATCAACTTAGAACTGGAGAAAAAGCACTTGGATTGGGTATAGATACAGATGATTTTAATATGAGCAAAGCTGAAAAGCAATATAGAGCGAATGTGAGAAGAGATGTGGTTGCCAATGAGGATATCGAAATAAACACCATCTTAAGTTCAAAAAATATTCAATTAAAGCGTACTAATAACGACAAGGCCTTAAAGACTATTAGTGGAGTATTAGGGAAAAAACTACTACGTTCGATAGAAAAGGATAAAGCCTTTGAAAAAGAAATGTTATCATAGTGAAAAGAAAGTTAGTTGCAGCAGTTGCTTGTAGAAATACGGGCTCTCGGTTATATGGAAAACCTGTTCAAAATCTAGATATTGAAAATGGGTACAGAATCATTGACTACATTATAGATTCTTTGCAGTCAATTTCCTGTATTAGTGAGATAGTTCTAGGGATTAGTGAAGGAAAAGAAAACGAAGTTTTTATCGACATAGCAAAGGATAGAAACTTGAATTATATTGTAGGTAATGAAGTAGATGTTTTAGCTAGGTTGATACAATGTGGTAAAGTAAGCGATGCAACTGATATTTTTCGGATAACTAGTGAGTCTCCTTTCTTGTATTACAGTCCAGTACCCGATTTATGGAAAAACCATTGTATATTTAATTACGATGCAACTTTTTATGACGAAATTATCGACGGGTGTGGTTTTGAAATTATTCGTTTAGAAGCGTTAGAGAAATCCCACAATTTAGGAGACTCAAAACATCGCTCTGAATTATGTTCATTGTTTATACGTGAAAACAAGGGAAAATTCAAGATCAATCATGCTACACCACCAAAGTCACTTTTTCGAAAAGATCTCCGATTAACTGTAGATAACCCAGAAGATTTGGTTTTGTGTAGAGCAGTTTATAAAGAGTTTAGAGAGCAAGCCCCTCAAATCCCTTTAGAAAAAATAATTATTTTTTTAGATAATAACCCATCATTGTCCGCATTAACATATCCCTTTACTGAGGCGGGCTATAAAACAATGTACCTGTCTCTTATACACATCTGACGC
>WTJB01000133.1:8004-11225 GCA_011526335.1 Candidatus Arcticimaribacter sp. | reverse complement strand
GGAGTTACCGATCAAAATGCCCTTGCGCTTACCCAAGCTGGAGCAGATGTGTTGGTTGCGGGTAGCTTTGTTTTTAAATCTGATGACCCAAAAGCAACCATTGAAAATCTTAAGAATTTGTGATGCTTAAATAGCATAAAAAAAAGGGGTTGATAAAATCAACCCCTTTTTTATTTCAAGACATTCAGCTTACTGTTTTGGGCTGAATTCTACTCTTCTGTTCTTAGCACGTGCTTCAGGAGAATCTCCCTCTGCCTTTGGCCTTGTTTCTCCATAGCCTACGGCTTCAAGACGATTACCGTCTACACCATTGCTGATAAGGTAATCTCTAACGGCATTGGCTCTTCTTGTAGAGAGGTCCATATTGTACTCTTCTCCACCATCAGTTGAGGCATGCCCCTCGATGGTAAGACTAATCTCAGGCTGATCCAATAAGATTTGTTTTACCTCATCAATAATGCTCATTACTTTTTTACCCATAATCTTATCACTATCGGCTGCAAACTGGATGTCAACACCTAGTTTATTTAGTGCCTCTAATGTTTCGGGTGCGATAGACGGACAACCATCTGCACCATCTCCCGCTTCGTTAGGACAGGCATCATCTTTATCTAATACCCCATCATTGTCAGCATCTGGCCAAGGACAACCGTTGTTCTCAGCATCTCCAGCTTCTTCTGGGCATTCATCATCTTTATCGGCTACACCATCTTCGTCTGCATCAGGACAACCATTCAATTCAACTAAGCCCGCTTCTTCTGGACATTCGTCATCTTTATCGGCTACTGTATCACCATCTTGATCTGGACAACCTTTCATCTCTTTGGTTCCCGCTTCTTCTGGACATTCATCTTCATTGTCGGGTAAACCATCGCCATCCGTATCCGGACAACCATCAAATTCTTTTAGACCGGGTACCTCTGGACATTTATCTTTCTCGTCAACAATACCGTCTTTATCCGCATCTCTTGACCCTAAGCCGTAAGAAAATCCTACAACGTGGTTAAAGTGATTTCCGAAATTACGCTCTCCAGAAGTTTTGTAGTTCGTTTCTAAGAAAGCCCCAAAACGGTCGCCTAATTTTACATTGAATCCAAGACTTCCTAGATAGGTTCTAGATAAACTTCTTGAAAGATCAAAATCGGCATCTAAACCATTTTTAGAGGTCATACCATAGCCTGCTTTCAGGTAGGGCGAAAAACCTTTGTCAATACCAAAGCCATACTTTAGCATACCCGCAGCAGCTAAATACTCAAGGGTTTCGTTTCCATTGGCTTGGTTAATGTTGTTGTAAGCAAACTGGCCTCCCAAAGAAAGACCGCCAACAATTTTTCTAAAAATACCTAAAGAGGGTACACCAATATTAGGGTTTTTAGACAAGGACAAGTCATCTCCCTGATAGAGAACACCATCATTGGAAATAAAGGATTCCTGTAAGTGAATGCTTCCCAGACCTGCTGTGATCAACCAAGGGTTGTCGGTTGTTTGTGCTTGGAGGGTCGACCATCCAAGGATTAATCCCATAAGGATTATCTTGTAGAGTTGTTTCATGATATGATAATTTTTAAGACATTTCAAAAATATAAAAAAAATCGGCATTATCATAACGCTCATTTTTGTAAGATATTGTGTAACAAAAATATAAGATGAAGCGACAGAGGGTGCTGCTTTATATCGGAAATTGCTTATTTTTGTTTAAATGTATTTTAAGAAATGCTAGACAGCCGAGACTCCGCTAAAAACAACGCCATAGCATCACTTGATGCCAAAGGTTACTTAGCGCTACCCGTTCCGCCAAAAGAAGAGTTGGTTCCCGCCATTAAGAAACTATTGAAAGACAAAAATGCCGTCTTAATGGCCCACTACTATCAAAATGAAAGTATTCAAGAATTGTCTGACTACTTGGGGGATAGTCTTTACCTAGCCAAAGCTGCAGAAAATGTAGAAGCAGACATTATTGTCTTTGCTGGAGTTCATTTTATGGCAGAAACTGCCAAAATCATTAACCCCACAAAAAAAGTACTCCTCCCCGATTTAAAAGCGGGATGCTCTCTTGCAGACTCTTGCCCTCCTACAGATTTTGCTGCATTTAAAGCAAAACACCCCAATGCGGTCGTGGTTACCTATATCAATTGTTCGGCGGAAATTAAAGCCCTTAGTGATATCGTTTGTACCTCAAGCAATGCCAAGCAAGTAATTGATTCCATTCCTGCTGAGCAGGAAATCATCTTTGCACCCGATAAAAATTTGGGGCGTTACCTCATCAAAGAAACGGGACGGGACATGATCCTATGGGATGGAGCTTGTATTGTACATGAGGCCTTTTCTTTTGAAAAAATCATAGCGCTCTCCAAAGCCCACCCCAAGGCCAAATTTATTGCCCATCCAGAAAGTGAAAGCCAAGTTTTGGATATAGCGCACTATATCGGTAGTACCTCTGGATTGTTGAATTTTATTCAGACAGACCCTGCAACTGAGTTTATCGTTGCTACTGAGGCGGGGATATTACACGAAATGCAAAAAAAATGTCCTGAAAAAACATTTATCCCGGCACCGGTGGAGGATGACACTTGCGCTTGTAGCGAATGTGCATTCATGAAACTAAATACGCTAGAAAAATTGTATCTGTGTTTGGAACACGAACTACCAGAAATTACCCTCGACCCGAAATTAATTGAAAAAGCCCGTAACCCCATAGAACGAATGTTGAAAATTCGTTAACTCATGCATACAGACATCCTTGTAATCGGCACCGGTATTTCAGGTTTATCTTACGCTATAAAACTGGCGGAGTTATCGCCCAGTACGCAAATAACCCTCATCTGTAAAGACACCTTGAACGAAGGAAACACCCGTTATGCGCAAGGGGGAATTGCCGTGGTGTCGAACTTTAAAAAAGATTCTTTTGAAAAACATATCGAAGACACCTGGGTAGCTGGAGATTATCAAGGAGACAAAGACGTCATCCGATTTGTGGTAGAAGAAGGCAATGACCGTTTACAAGAATTGATTGATTGGGGTACTAGTTTTGATACCAAAAACAAAAACAATCTCGATCTAGGAAAAGAAGGAGGTCATTCTGAAAACCGAATTGTCCATCATAAAGATTCCTCGGGGATGGAAATTCAGCGGGCATTGATAGAAAAAATCAAATCCCTTGAAAACATACAATACCTAGAAAATCACTTCTTAGTGGATTTGATTACGGACCATCACAGCAA
>WTJB01000133.1:0-7994 GCA_011526335.1 Candidatus Arcticimaribacter sp. | reverse complement strand
AAAGATGCTATGGTGCCTACATCATTTCTACTCTAGATGAAAAAATTATAAAAATAACGGCAAAGCTTACTGTACTGTCTACAGGAGGTGCAGGGCAATTGTATTCTTTTACGACAAATCCTGAAGGCGCTACAGCAGATGGACTCGGTGCAGCCTATAGGGCAAAAGTGCTGCTAAAAAATCTTCCTTACATCCAATTTCATCCTACAGCTTTACATACTAAAGTAGAAAATGAAACCTTTCTTATCACTGAAGCGGTAAGAGGCAAAGGGGGAATCTTAAAAGACAACAAGGGACATGCATTTATGCACAATTATGACCCTAGAAAAGACCTAGCGCCTCGAGATATTGTAGCAAGAGCCATTACCCAAGAAATACTCAATAGCGATCAAGAGTATGTTTTCTTGGATACCACCCATTTTGAAAAAGGAAAATTTAAACATGATTTTCCGATGATTTACTCCACTTGCCTTTCGGTAGGAATAGATCCGGAGAAAGAGGGAATCCCTGTAGTGCCAGCAGCCCATTACAGCTGTGGAGGAATTCAAGTAGATGCTCAGGCTAAAACTTCACTACAAGGGCTTTATGCTATCGGAGAATGTAGTCATACCGGATTACACGGAGCCAACCGCTTGGCATCAAACTCTTTATTAGAATCCATAGTTTATGCCCATAGAGCTGCAATGGATTCTGTAAAGGCCTTAAATGAAATTGATCTTGAGTTACCCTTTTTCAACAGCATCCCCGAGTGGAATGGCCAAGAATTTGAAGCGGATATTTCATACAAAAAAACCCAACTGCTAATTGATAAGCTAAAAAACATCATGACGGAAAAAGCGGGGATTTTTAAAACATCTAAAGGATTAGATCTGGCCAGTAAAGAATTGGAAGACCTTTATCACGAAACCCTTCATCTATACAACAACAATAAACTTACCGCTAAGTTATGCGAATTGCGGAATATGGTAAGTGTCGCTTATGTATTGATCAATCAGGCGCGCCAAATCAAAGAAAACAAAGGAGTTTTTTATAACAATGATTATGTCCAAAACGTTCTATAGCACCTATAAAAAAGAGATCCATCATTTTATTGATAATGCTTTAAAGGAAGACATTCAAGATGGAGACCACAGCAGTTTGGCCTGTTTGGATAATGACAAAAACAGTAAGGCCTCCCTTCTGGTAAAAGAACCGGGGATTATTGCTGGCGTAGAATTGGCTGAAATCATTTTCAAGAGACAAAACCCTGAATTTACTATCGACTTTACCATTAAAGACGGTGTAGAAGTACAACCTGGAGACATTGTTTTTACGATAGAAGGGCCCCAATTAGATTTATTGGCCACAGAGCGTTTGGTATTGAACTGCATGCAACGCATGAGCGGAATTGCTAGCCTTACCCAGCGTTTGTCAAAAAAGATAAACCACACCAGCTGTCGTTTATTAGATACCCGAAAGACAACACCCAATTTTAGATATCCAGAAAAATGGGCTGTTCGTATTGGGGGGGGCATCAACCACCGAATGGGTTTATTTGACATGATTATGCTAAAAGACAACCACATTGATTTTGCTGGGAGTGTGGCGGAGGCCTTAGATCGAACGGATAACTACCTAAAACAAAATAATCTCAAGCTTCCCGTGATTGTTGAAGTTAGGGATGTAAAGGAGATTAAAGCCTGTTTATCGTTTGATTGGATTCACCGTTTGTTGCTAGACAATATGCCTCCACAAGCATTAAGAGAAGCCCTTAGACTGATTGACGGAAAATTCGACACAGAGGCTTCCGGAAACATAACGGAAGAAAGCATCACAGCCATAGCAGAAACAGGGGTAGATTATGTTTCCCTCGGTGCGTTAACCCACTCAGCAAAAAACATCGATTTAAGCTTAAAGGCCGTAAACTAATTGTTTAGTTCAGGTGTAAAGGTGGTAAAATCAAAGTCAAACCACTCGAAAGTAGTGTTTTGCTTGTTTATAGATACGGGAATGCGCAGACGGATGCGTTGGTTGGTTTGAACCAAATCGCCTAATACCATATCCTCCATATCCATTTTAAAACTATTTGGACGTGAATAGGTGGCTTTTGAGGTAGTGATTCCGCCTTGGGCATCTATGATTTCAATATTTACCGGACAAATACTCAAACAACGTGGAAAATTAAAGTAGTCTGGATTTGTAGAAGTAGATTCTAAATAGCCTCCTATTATTTTATCTTTATCTTCCCCACTTTTTCCAAGTTTAAAATAAATGGTTACTCCCATCTCCAGGGGTAATTCTTGACCATCAGTAGAAACAGATCGAAGCACGTTGGTCGAAAGTGTTCCAATGGTGTAAAAGGGAATTATATCTTTTCCATTAGGAAGTTCCTTGAGATCAAAAATCCAACTTCCTTGTTGATATACGCCAGGGGCGAGTTCTTTTGCTTTTTCACCAGAGGAGGACGAACATCCGATAATCAGAGAAAAAAGAAAAAAAGAAAGGAGTAATTGCAATGGTTTCATCAAAAATATATTTACGGATACAATGTACAATTTAATCGATAAATTCTCAAAAGTCTTGATTCATTTTTACTTGCTAAAAATGGCTCTTTAATGGCTTGCTGTCCCCTCCCAATCGGGATCTGCAGCCCCCATCCACCGCTGATTTATGGTGTCTAAAACGATCGCATGCACGCGGCCAAAACGAGCTTCTTCTTCAATATAACGAAAGGGTTGCCCCTGACTTTTTAAGCTTATCTCCGTTCCGGTAGGCCATTCAAGTCCCTGATGTTTTTCAAGCAATAAAGTGTCTGCTGTCGGATAGACCCTAGGAAGTTCTAAAGCCTTATCAATTGGCCATTTTTGATCTACATAACGCTGCAATACTTGGGTAATTGCAGTGGGTATCCTACTTCCGCCAGCTGCTCCTAAAGCCACATGCACTTTATCTTTTTTCAATAAAAGCGTAGGAGAGATATGAGAGTTTGCCCGATCACCTGGCTGATAATCCCCTAAATACCCACCTAGGGTTACCGCATATAAAAATCCTAAGCCTGGGGAGGCTACTTTTGACCCCATATTCGGTCCTACCGTTTGGGTAAGTGAAACGACTCTCCCGGATGTATCTGCAGCACTCAAATGCGTTGTATGCCCCATAGCTACTTGCCAAGACCTTGGCGGTACAAAGTCGCTTGCAATCTCCTGTGGAAGAGCACTTTCACTTGCAATTTGTTTTGCACTCTCAGGGGAAAGAATTTTTTTTAGGCTATCAGGATCTTTTTGATTTCTTCGGTTTCTATAGGCAGCCTGTGTAATTTTGCCCAATGTGGCGGCCCATTTATCACTGCCTTTTGGAAGAGCTGGAAGGGCATCTAGGCTTTGTAAAATCTGGATGGTTATGGCTCCAAAAGAAGGTAAATACAAGGATTGAATTGTATAATCTCTATAAGATCCTTCTAAAACTTTTGCCGGTAAAGCTTTATAATTTTTAAGATCATCAAGGCTAACGATACTTCCATTGGCTTGTAAATCGCTTACCATCATTTGAGCCGTTTCTCCTTCATAGAACCCCTTATGCCCTTTATGGGCTATGCGTTTTAAAACCTCAGCCAAATCTTTTTGTACAAGGGTATGTCCTGCAGAAAAAGCACTTCCTTCTTCGTTTAAAAAGTACTGTTTACTCCCCTCAAATTCCGCTAATTGATCAGCTACTTTTGCTTGCCTTGCCGCTTCTCCTGCTAACAAAACGAACCCATTTTCAGCATGGGCAATGGCCGGGGCCATTACCTCTTTTAAGGGCAAAACGCCTTCTTGAGCATGTAAAGCAATAAGACCAGCCACAACCCCAGGGATTGCAATGGTAGGATAACCATAACGATAGCGTTCAGAACTGTTTTTATACGCTGCAGGAACTTCTGTAGAGGCGTCAATTCCGTTTACCTCTCCCTTTTCAGTAGTGTAAATCACTTGCAACCGCCCCCCTAGGCCGCTCATACTGGGTTCTACTACAGATAATGTAAAAGCGGCAGCAACAGCAGCATCAGCTGCAGTACCCCCTTTTAAAAACATTGCTTCCCCGGCTTGGGTGGCCAAGGGATGAGCCGTGGCAATAGCATTGTTTTGAGGTGAGGGCGCAGTCGTCCATGCCCCAGCTATGATTAGGAGAATAAAAAGTAATCGAATGCCCATTGATATTGGATTTTTAGGCAATCTACAAAATGATAATGGTATCCTGAAAAAAAAGTGACCCAGAGAGGATTCGAACCCCTAACCCTCAGAGCCGAAATCTGATATTCTATCCAGTTGAACTACTGGGCCCTTTATATGTGATCTCATAGGAGTAACGATGAGATCTTCTTTAGAAAAAACTTCCCTTTTTCGGCGATACTGCGGCTGTCTTTTCTGGCACAAATGTACACATATTATCGTTTTAAATCATCGTGATACGGGAGATGAATCGAACATTAGTCGCTTCATTAACCGACACTAACTCCTCTATGCTGAGGAGGCTACTGTATCTTTCAATAAACTCCAACATTTTGAAAAATGATTTTTTTATTGTAACTTATTGAAAAAAAGATCATTATGGAAAATGAATGCACCTGCGGTGAAAGCACACTTAGCTCGGGATTGTGTGATGGCTTCGGAAGTTATCAATGTGAAGAATAATCTGTTTCACATAGTGTAAGGAAAAAAATCATCGCACCCTTGGTTAGAAGTAGATAACTCTCCTTTATTTTAAGTAGATTTGGCTTGTAGCGCATATTTATCGCTTTACATTATGGGAGTTTTTTTATCTATATTTTTTTTCGCCTTAGCCCTTTTTTGTCAACGTCAGAAAAATACCGCCACCTTTTCCTTTACATTTTTTGTATTGGCTGCGGTTAGCTTTTCGATGTCTTTTCCGGAGCGTATACTTACTTGGGGTACTTTTGAAACCAAACAACTCATCGTTCCTTTATTGCAAATAATAATGTTTGGCATGGGAACAACTATGGGCTTGTCGGACTTTAGCAATGTTATAAAAATGCCAAAAGGCGTTCTGATTGGCCTTCTGTGTCAATTTACCATTATGCCTATTGTAGGCTATAGTATTGGGGCATTATTTCAGTTTCCTGCAGAAATAACCGCGGGCATCATCCTTATTGGTTCTTGTCCTGGGGGGCTAGCTTCTAATGTCATGGCCTATTTGGCGAAAGCCAATGTTGCCTTATCCATTACGCTAACGACTATCGCTACTGTGATTGCACCATTTATCACCCCTGTTTTAATGAATATTTTTGCTGGTGAATTGATCCCCATAAATAAAGTTGCTATGATGATAAGCATTTGTAAGATGGTTATCCTGCCTGTCATACTCGGTGTTGGGTTCAATTATATTGCAAAAGAGAGGGCTAGAGGTTTATTTACAATCATGCCCAAGGTATCTATGTTTGCCATTTTATTTATCATTATGATCATCACGGCAAATGGACAGAATTATTTACAAACCATCGGCATTTCTTTATTTTTTGCAGCTATTATGCATAACACCATCGGGTATTTTATGGGCTATTGGGGCGCACGTTTATCCGGATTAAGCGAAAAAGATTGTCGGACAATTGCCTTTGAAGTGGGCATGCAAAATGGAGGCTTGGCCTCTGGTATTGCAGTGGAAATGGGACGTGTTTCTAGCTTAGGATTGGCGGCTGCAATTTTCGGCCCTTGGATGAACGTTTCTGGTTCGGTCCTAGCGATGTGGTGGAAGGGACGAGATCCTGAATCTATCCAAGAACCCTCGGCTATTTCCTCATTTCAAGAACAATAAAAAAGTACAGCTCTAGCTCAGTAGGGCTTTGACGATGGTAGATATGGTTTTTCCATCGGCTTTACCAGCCATTTGTTTGGAGGCTACCCCCATTACTTTCCCCATATCTTTCATTCCACTAGCGCCGGTGTTGGCAATGACTTCAGCAACAATACTTTTGATTTCTTCCTCAGAAAGTTGTTTGGGTAAAAAAGCACCAATGACCGCAGCTTGTGCTTCTTCTGGCTCTGCCAAATCAGCACGATCTTGTTCTCTAAAAATCGCTGCACTATCGCGACGTTGCTTGACCAATTTTTGGACCAATTTAATTTCATCCTCATCACTCAATTCACTTGTGCCACCCGCCTGCGTTTGAAGAAGTATTACTGCCGTTTTGATGGAACGCAATGCCTCAAGCTTTAGCTTGTCTTTTGCGCGCATGGCGTCTTTTATTTCGTTTGTTAAATTGTTTAAAATTCCCATAAATTAATCAACATTATCGTGTAAAAAAGAGTTGTTTGAACGCAATTGGATTTCATCATTGCTGTCCTTATCTAGCGAAAGCGTAGAAGATGGCTTTTCTTGTGAAGGTTCGTCCAAATCAAAACCTAAACGTTTGTAGGCCGGTTGCTTTTCCATTTCCTCAATCCTATTAAGATTGTTCTTGAAGGTATAGTTAAATTGTTTTAACTGCGCTTTTCGCTTTTGATTTTGCAGCTGAATACTCTCTCTTATTGTTTGGTCTAAACGATGTTCCGCAACCTTTGGTTCTGCTGCTTTTCCTTCAACGCTTTCAGCTACTTTACTTTCTTCTTTGGGTAAAGAATCGTTTTCAGAAGGTGCTGTTTTTAAGGTTATATCATGGTTTAGCTCAAAAGAAGTTTCTACAGCATTTTCTTGATTTGTAGGTTCTTCTTCCAAATGAAAAACAACAGATTCTTCTTGCTTTAACGGTGTATCTTCTTCAATCTTTTGAGATTCAGAAGAAGTTTCTTTTACCAAAGGAAGATCAAAGTTAAAAGCGATTTGACTTTCTTCTTCTGGTTTTACGGTTTCAGGATCTACCACTTCCATATCGCGGAGGCTAGCGGTGATGTCGTTGAAGATAAATTCTTCTTCCGCTTCTACGGTTTGAGAAATTTCTTCATGAGAAGTCACCTCAGCCACAGCAGGCGCTTCTGGTTTTACCTGACTATAGGTCACTTCCATGGCCAAAATTTCCTCCGTTAATGCAATCAACGGATTCTCTGGCTCTACTTCCTTAACCAGGTTTTCTTTAGCAAGATCGTCCTCTTCTAGCACATATTTTACGACAGGCTGTTCCGCAATAGTATTTATGGGTTCAGAAGGGACAACTGAAGGTGTTTCGGGCTGAATAAGGTCCTGGACCAAAGGCTGATCTTCTTCCAAAGAATGAATCACTCTTCTAGCCTCGGTATTGACAATTTCGTGTTGCTGGTCGGAATTGAAGCCTGTTGCTATAATGGTCACGGAAATACTCTCTTCAAGGGTTTCGTCTTCGCCAACCCCCATAATGATGTTGGTATTATTGCCTGCCTCGGTTTGAATAAAGTCATTGATTTCACCAATTTCATCAATGGTAATTTCTTCTTTCCCCGAAACAATAAGCAATAACACATTTTTACAACCCGTTATTTTATTGTCGTTTAAAAGGGGGGAATCTAAGGCTTTTACAATCGCTTCTTGTGCACGGTTGGCACCGCTAGCTGTCGCCGATCCCATGATGGCAGAACCGCTATTGGTCAAGACGGTTTTGGCGTCTTTTAAATCGATGTTTTGTGTGTAGTGATGGGTAATGACCTCAGCAATACCGCGCGCAGCAGTGGCCAATACCTCATCTGCTTTGGAGAAGCCCGCTTTAAACCCAAGGTTTCCATACACTTCACGTAATTTATTGTTGTTGATGACGATCAATGCATCGACATTATTTTTGAGGTTTTCTAAACCTTTTTGGGCTTGTTCTAAACGTATTTTTCCTTCGAACTGAAATGGCATGGTTACAATTCCTACTGTAAGCACATCCATTTCTTTGGCCATTTTAGCAATTATGGGGGCGGCTCCTGTTCCTGTACCCCCTCCCATTCCAGCGGTGATAAAGACCATTTTTGTTTGGGTAGACAATAGCGTTTTCAGTTCTTCATAACTTTCTTGCGCTGCTTGTCTTCCTACGTCAGGGTTAGCTCCAGCGCCTAATCCTTCTGTAAGTG
>WTJB01000181.1 GCA_011526335.1 Candidatus Arcticimaribacter sp. | reverse complement strand
GGGGAGGATATAATGTAGTCCCCCATAGTATAGAGTTTTGGCAGGGTCGCCCCAATCGATTACACGATAGAATAGAATTTATTAAAACCCCTAATGGACAGTGGCTAGGTTCACGTCTGGCTCCCTAAGATGAAGAAATTAACCCTTTTACGGCATGCAAAATCTGCATGGACTTATGACGTTCCTGATCGGGAGCGTCCTTTGCAAGAAAAAGGGATACACGCTATCCATGCGGTAGCAGCCCATTGGAAATCGTTATTTTCGGCTACTGATCTTCTCTTGACAAGCCCCGCAAATAGAGCCCTGCATACGGCAAGTATTTTGGCGAAAGTTTGCGCGTTGAATTTTAAAAAAGTAACTATTCATCCCCCCTTATACACTTTTAGTGCTCAAGAACTGCTTCGGGTCATTCGTCATTTAGAAAATGCCTATGAAAAGGTAATTTTAGTAGGGCATAACCCTGCTTTTAGTGTTGTCGCCGATCAGCTCGCCCACGAAAGGGTTCCTGAAATAAAAACCGCAGGTTGGGTGGAACTCAGTTTTGCTGTTGAACACTGGCAAAATATTGACCAAGCCACCGCGCGCTGGGGCAATAAAAAGGAAGCCATAAACCATAATAAAGCATGAAAAATCAATACATCAATAGAGAATTAAGCTGGTTAGATTTTAATGCACGGGTGCTGCAAGAAGCCGCCGATCCTACGGTGCCGTTGATTGAGCGACTTCGGTTTTTGGGGATTTTCTCCAATAATTTAGATGAATTTTTTCAAGTTCGTTTTGCAACGGTTAAACGTCTTTCACAATCCGAAAAAACTGGAAGAAAGGCCTTGAAGGGGATCGATGCCTCTGAGTTGTTGGATCAAATCACAAAAGTAGTGATTGACCTGCAGCAAAAAAGTGCACAAACCCTAAAAAACATTGAGGAAGAGCTGGCAAAAGAAAACATCAATTTTATCACAGAAAAGGAGGTAAGTGACAGTCAAAAGGCGTTTTTACACGATTATTTTATACAACAAATCAACCCGGCCTTGGTGACGGTCATGCTTACAGATAAGCCTCAAGACTTTAGTGACAATACGGCATTTTTTGTGGTTCGAATGGAAGGAACCCATTTGGGCATGGAGGAAAAAGCCGTGCATGCCTTGATTGAACTGCCTCCAGATTTAAACCGTTTTGTTGTATTGCCGTCCGAGGGAGCTCAGCAATCCATAATGCTTTTGGATGACGTGATTCGGTATCATTTACACCTGATCTTCGGGATGTTCAATTATACCAAAATTGAAGCCCATATGGTCAAAATCACACGGGATGCAGAGCTCGATTTGATAGAAGATGTAGGCAAGAGCTATATCGATAAAATTATTGAAAGTGTTAAAGATCGTGTAGTTGGTGACCCTGTTCGTTTGGTATATGACCGTAAAATAAACCCGGAAACCCTCACCTATGTGATGCAAAAATTGGGGATTGCCAGCAGCGACAGTCTTATTCCTGGCGGGCGTTATCATCACCGTAGAGATTATATGAATTTCCCCAGTTTGAATCGAAAAGATCTTTCCTACGCCAAGTTTCCTCCTTTGCCGATAAAAGGCCTTAGTTTAGAAGAAAGCATCTTGTCTGCCGTAGGACAAAAAGATTATTTGATGTACACACCTTATCACAATTTCTCCTATGTGATAAAGTTTTTACGGGAAGCCGCGCTAGATCCAGATGTTAAAACGATTAAAATAACACTCTATCGTTTGGCCAAAGTATCACATGTTGTTTCTTCTCTGATCAACGCCGCCAAAAATGGTAAAAAGGTTTTGGTGCAAATCGAGTTGCAAGCCCGTTTTGATGAAGAAAATAACATCAGTTTTGCCGAAAAATTAGAAGCCGCAGGGGTGCAGTTGATTTTTGGCGTCCCGGGACTTAAAGTGCATACCAAGATTTGTGTCATCGAACGATTAGAAGGGAAAAAAATGCGCCGCTACGGATTTATTAGCACCGGTAATTTCAATGAATCTACGGCCAAAATTTATACCGATTATACCTTGTTTACTTCGCATCAAAAGATTTTAAAAGACGTGCAAAAAGTTTTTAATTTTTTCGAAGTGAATTTTAAACTCAAAAAATACAAACACCTTATTGTATCTCCCCATTATACCTTTTCATCCCTCTCACGCCTCATTGATAACGAAATAGAACAGCACAAAGCGGGAAAACCTGCACGTATTCGTCTTAAGTTAAACAACATTACCAATTATAAAATCATAGACAAACTTTACCAAGCCAGTAGTGCGGGAGTGCCCATAGACATGATTGTGCGCGGGGTTTGTTGTTTGGTTCCTGGGGTCAAGGGCATGAGTGAAAACATCAAGGTCATAAGTATTGTGGATAAGTTTCTAGAACATCCTCGTGTCTATCTTTTTGAAAACGGAGGAGACCCTAAGATGTACATTTCATCGGCCGATTTAATGACCCGAAATATTGACAATAGGGTAGAAGTAGCTTGCCCAATTCTAGATCCGCAGTTGCAAAAAGAATTGCTCGACACCTTTATGATCAGTTGGAATGATAATGTCAAGGCCCGACTCGTCAATGGTAAAGAGCAAAATAGTTTTGTTTCTACCGACACTCCTAGTTTACGATCGCAGTGGGCGATGTATGAATATTTTAAAAACCAGTTGGCCTAGATGGAAATAAAAAAATATGCTGCCATAGACATCGGTTCCAATGCCGTTAGAGTTCTCATTGCGAATGTGGTTGAAGTAGAACAACATCCGCCAAAGTTTATGAAGAGTTCAATGGTCCGTGTTCCGATTCGTTTGGGCGAAGACTCTTTTACCGTAGGCGAAATTTCAGCCAAAAACATCAAGCGGATGGTAAAGGCCATGAAAGCCTTTAAGCTCATCATGCAGGTCAATAATGTTACGCATTATATGGCTTGTGCCACGTCGGCTTTACGTGAAGCCAATAATGCCCATGAGGTGGTGGATGTGGTGG
>WTJB01000243.1 GCA_011526335.1 Candidatus Arcticimaribacter sp. | reverse complement strand
AAAATAATCCGTAAAAAAAAGAGATTTATCCCTTCTTTTTATTTATCTCGCGTACCGCTTTTTCAATTCCTTTTGGGGTGAGCGAAAACATGGGAATTAACTCTTTGATGATTTGGGTGGTTAGAGTCGCCTCCCAATATTTTGAGGGTTCCGGATTGAGCCACGCACATTTTTTGAATTTCTTTTTTAGTTCATCATAGTTGTTTAGACTTACGGAGCTCAATTCATAAGGGGCCATGGCCGCATCGCCAACAATAAAGACACAATAGTTAGGGTCTTTGGCCAAGACTCTTTCCATAGAAATGGGTTTGCGTCTCTGGGGGTCTGTATAGACGTTGTGATAGATGGTATTGTGGAAATAGTAGGTTTCTAGATCGTGGGCAAAACGTGTTTTCATTTTTCTAAACAATGCCTGCACAGATTTTATATACGGATGCATAGAGTAGCCCCCATTGTCAATAAATAAGAGGACTTGTAGTTTTTGATCGATTTCGTTTTTTATTTCTGGAATAAACAACCCTCCTCTCTTCAGCCCCTGCTCTAGGGTTTCTTGCACATCCAGTGATTCGTTTGGAGATTCTTGCAAGACCCCTTTTAATGCGGCTAAAGCAGCATCTACATTGTCATCGTTCAGTAAGGCATCGAGATCTACCGGATAAAAGCTTGCATCTCCCAATACTTTTCGGGCCATTTTTCCACCGCCTGTTCCGCCCATCCGAATCCCATCTTTTGCTGCACCTCCATGACCTTAGGGAGATATTCCGCCCGTGCCTACCCAATGGCTTCCGCCCGAATGCTTGCCCTTTTGTTTTTCCATTACATCTTTCATGCGCTCAAGGAGTTCTTCAAGCGACAAATCTGAATAATCTGCCATTTTATCCAAAGGACGTTTGTTGCCTTCTTCTTGAGCATCTGCTGCTTCGTCTTCAAGATCTCCCCTATCGTTCTCCCATAGTTCTCTGCCGTCAATTACTTTTTGGATATCGTATTTGGTCAAGTGTACTTCATCCAAGAATTGATGGACTTTATCCTGTACAGAAAGATTTTCATCTAAAAGACTTCCCTTTTGATCTAACCATTGCGCAAAGGTCTGTGATCGCATAACGGCATCGTTCAGATGATCGCCATTTTGAACTTTTATGTCTAAAAAATAGTCGTAAAAAGCTCTTGTATAAGGCCCCATCAGCTCTGGACTTTTTACAATAAAGGTCCGCAAAACAGCGTAAAGATCCCCTACGGTTTTAACCAAAGATCTGTCGAATGCTTTTTGCAACAAAAGCAGGGTACGCACATCTACATCTATACGGTATTGTTTAAAGACACTAGGCAGTTGCGCAAACATAGGAGATTAATTTAAGGTGCTGTTTAGCCCCCCTTTTGGCGGTCCTCCAAAGGAAAGTTGGCGTTGTACCTTTTCAAAATCTTCTTGGGTTTTTATCAATGTCCCCAAGCCGTCTAAAGCATTAATTTTATTTAAAGCTTCTTTGGAAGTAAAGGTCTTGATGTATTTTAACCAGTTGAGCAATTCTCTTGTGGTGGGTGCGCGCTCCAAACCAATTTTACGCAATTGATAAAAAATATCTAAACTGGTATCTACAATTTTATCACTAACCTTTGGGTGGTGTTTTTTTACAATCTCTCGCATGGTGTCTGCATCAGGAAACTGTATGTAATGATAGATGCACCTGCCTTTAAATGCCGTAGGTAATTCTTGTTCTCTATTGGAGGTTATAACAATGGCCGGCATGTTTTCTTCAGAAACCTCAATGACCTCTCCCGACTCAGGCATGACAAACTTTCTATGGCTGAGCGCATACAACAGATCGTTGGGGAATTCTCTTGGTGCTTTGTCTATTTCATCAATCAACAAGACCGAATTGGGCGTACTAAAAGCTTTTGCTGCTGGTCCTTTTAAGACATAATCCGATAACTGCTCTGTAGACCTCCCACCGGTAGACAATTCTGAAGCTAAGCCTTTCTCGTTACGCTGGGCGTTGAGAATTTCAATTTGAGAATCGCGCAAGTATTTTACATGATCAAATTTGGCAACAAACTGTTCCACATTACTTTTTGATCCCGCTGGATATACAAATAAGTCTAAGTCTTCTGCTGCTGCATATTGCAGGGGGAGTTCGGTTTTTCCCGTCCCGGGTTCTCCTTCTATCAATAAAGGCATTCCCAATGTTCTGGATATATGAAAGGCTTGTGCCAATTCTGGGTCACAGATATATTTGGAAGATCCTTCCCAATGATTTGTTTTTGCCATAGTTTATGATCTGATGTAATTGGTATAAATATAATGCAATTGCGTCCGCGCAATACGATGATCGCCTTTGTGTGGTAAATAAGTCATGTCTAAACCTTGCTTATCTATCAATGCTTTCATCTTTTCCAAGCGTTTTTCGGTCAAGAACTGGTCTTCTTTCCCGTAGGTAAATAGTGTTTTAGCATGGTTCAGCGGGGTTTTGGAAGCGGTTAAATCAATGTCTTCGGGTATCCATGCCGCATAAGGCACAATGCAATCTACTTCTTCTTTATGCCGATGAAGCCAACGGTAGAGTATCGTTCCCCCTTGAGAAAAACCAAGAATGACTTTTTTGGCCGTCGTGGGCAATTGTGCGGTATAGTGGTTGTATAAGGTATGGAGATAATTCCCGTTATCTTCAATGTCGTCAAGACGGTAATGCTTGGTCATCCAAGAAGCCACTACAGGGCCTCCAAAATCTTTTTCATAAAACCGATGTAATCCCTCTGGGGCAACAACAAAATGTTTCTTTGGATCAAACTCTTTAAACTTATAGAGCATTTGCTCGCTCAGCATACGTGAACCGTGCAAAACAAACCAAAAACATTCTGTTTCTTCTGTTAGGGTCCCATACACATTATAGCGGGCCTTCTTTTGCAGGGTCAGTGAGTGATTTTTAATGTCCATAAGCGGTTCTCCTAAAAGAGTGAGCTCAAGATAAAATTAAAATCACTTTTATGG
>WTJB01000144.1 GCA_011526335.1 Candidatus Arcticimaribacter sp. | reverse complement strand
GTGTAACATATTGATATAGAATAAGTTAGGAGGTTGGTTATAGTACAGGTGGGACCACCCAAGAGAAACCCTTTAAGTCATTGATTTAGAGGGTTTTTGTTTTTTGGTCGATTGAAGGATAAACGAATCTTGCTATCCATAAGAGAATCAAAGCGCTCTTTTTTAATCAAAAAGGGCTAGGAGGCAAACCAAAACAGGGCTAGTTTAACCATTATTCTGCGTTGGAGTTGAAATATGCCTGTTGCGATAATCCCTTTTAGCGAGTTATTTTATTCCTATAAAATCCAAGGCATTGTTCTCAAAATAAACCGATTGTAAATCCAGAATTAATTTTGGAATAGAGAGTTCTCATGTGTTGTGGAAATTAAGTATATTGGATCATTCAACCCTTTTAGACACAAAATATTTTAAATGGAATTTGCACCAAAATCGGGATTTAAAGGCTTGGTAGAAAATTGGCAGAGTGACCTTATTGCCGCTGTTAGCGTATCGTTGATTGCTCTACCGCTTTCTTTAGGAATCGCATTGGCAGCGGGTGCTCCGGCTATGGCAGGGATACTTTCGGCCATTGTTGGGGGTGTAGTAACCACCCTTTACCGCGGAGGACATGTATCGGTCAATGGCCCTGCCAAGGGGGTTATTGCGGTTATTCTTTTGGGAATAGCCCTTATGGATGATGGTTCTGGGCAAGCGTTTAATTATGTTTTGGCCGCGGTAGTTGTATCAGGGGCAATTCAAACCCTGTTGGGAATTTTAAAGTTGGGTCGCTTAGCCGATATTTTTCATTCATCGGTCATTCATGGTATTTTGGCCGCGATAGGAATTATCATTTTTGCCAAACAAATTCACGTTGCATTAGGCACCCATTCCGAGAGTCCTAGCATTATACAAAACCTGGTGGATGCGGTCTTGTTCTTGCCTCAAGCCAATCCGTTTGTTGTTTTTATTTCGCTTACGGGTTTATTGTTGTTGCTGTTTCATTCAAAAATAAGCTTTCGTATTTTTCATTTTTTCCCTGCACCAATTTGGGTAATTACGCTCTCTATCCCATTTGTTTATGCCTTTAATTTTTTTGAGGAGCAAACCCTTGATTTTTTTGGAAAAGCCTATGCGGTAGGGCCAAGTCTCTTACTCGATATTCCAGACAACTTTATGGATTCTATCATGCATCCAAAT
The DNA here is from genome assembly GCA_011526335.1 of Candidatus Arcticimaribacter sp. Lineage (GTDB taxonomy): Bacteria > Bacteroidota > Bacteroidia > Flavobacteriales > Flavobacteriaceae > Arcticimaribacter. The sequence goes on along the minus strand of WTJB01000144.1, from coordinate 10,153 downwards.
TTTGCTAAAATCAACACCTTTGAGTTTTGGTCTATCGTATTGTCTATCCTCATCATTACCAGTATAGAATCGTTGGCCATTGCCAAGGCTGTTGACAAGATTGACCCCTATAAACGAAAAACAGATCTGAATAAAGACCTTACGGGAATTGGCCTTAGCACCATGGCCGCAGGTTTTGTTGGCGGGTTGCCCATCATTGCGGTTATCATCAGAAGTACTGTAAACATCCATAACGGGGCCAAAACCAAATGGTCTAATCTTTACCAAGCCCTATTGTTGTTGATACTTATAGTTGTGCTTAGCCCCATCATGAGGCAGGTTCCTCTATGCGCCTTTGCCATCTTATTGGTCTATACTGGGTTTAAGCTGGCCTCCCCCGCAGTATTCAAACAAGTGTACAATCAAGGGCCAGAGCAGTTAATCTTTTTTGTATTTACTATGGTGGTTACCCTCTACACCAACCTATTGGTAGGACTACTAGCGGGGCTGACTTTGGTCATGATTACCCATATGCTATTGGCTAAGGTTCCCATAGCACAATTTTTTAAAATGATCTATTCCTCGGGATCCCAACTTGAAGAAAAACCCGAAAACACCTATGATCTGAACATTAAAGGGATTGCCAATTTTTTAGGCATCCTGCAAATAGACAAACTGGTCAAAAAGATTCCGTCAGGGGCTCATGTAAATATTGATTTGTCTGAAACAAGACTGGTAGGCATGACCTATATGGATTATTTGGTTGACTATCTGAAAATGCAAAAAGATTCTGGAGGAAATGTAGTCATTAAAGGGCTCGATTCTCACGTATCTTACTCTACCTACAACAGAGCCTTAAAGATTTCATTGAACAACACCCTGCCCAAATTATCTCCACGACAGATTCGCTTACAAAATTTAGCCGATCAAAAAGATTATGCTTTTCACCATCAAGTAGACTGGAATACCACCTATCTTAAGAAGTTTCATTTTTTTGAAATCAGACCCATAGAGCGAAAATCCAATCGTTTAAGCGGGACATTTAATGAAACAGAAATTTCTTGGGAAATCTTTGACGTCACCTTTAACGAAGGAGAAGCTTTTTCTGCAGAGACCTTTAATACCACCCTAATGGTCTTAAAATTAAAAAAGGAAATCCCGCATTTTACAATGGAAAAAGAAGGGGTTTTTGAGAAAATATTCGACCGTGTCATGGCCCTTACCGGTTATAAGGATGTCGATTTTGAGATGTATCCTGATTTCTCCAAAAAGTTTTTAATTACAGGAAAAAACGAAGCTGAAATTCGTTCCTTTTTCTCAGAAGAAAGGATTCGTTTTTTTGAAAGCCGCCAAATCTTTCACATCGAAAGTAACGGGGAAGCCATTATGCTGTTTGATAAAATTAAATTGGCCAGAACAGACGAAACCATTGCTTTTATTGAGTATGGTAAAGCTTTGGCCAAGCTTTTAACTTAATGGTAAAAAGGAAGCAAAATAATTTTAAAACATCCCCGCGCAATATTCTTAAAAAGGGGGGAGCTCTATCCTTACTGTTTTTCCTTTCTGTACCGCTCTTTGTTTATGCGCAAGATTGGGACAAACGACATGCCTTTGCCAAAACCTATTTTGGGGTAAACAATTATTTCTCTGGGAACCTAAGCGCAGGAAAGTACCTAGATGAAAACAGCCGCGTACAGCCTTTTGAGAAGCATTCCTTTTTTACCCCTGCAATTAACATTGGGGCGACACATTTTTGGGGACATGCAGATTTTTATGTTTCGATTGCGACAAAAGACATAAAAAGAATTAAAGACGAGGTCGAGAATAGTTATCGGCTTGGGACATTTACAGGACTTAGGGTTTACCCATTGGCGTCTAAAATAAACACCATTCGACCCTTTTTTGGCTATAAATTTTCTCCATTTAGGTACAAACAAACAAACGCACAAAACCAAGAATTTAAGTTTACTCAAGTAAAGTCTGTTTTTGATTTTGGGCTTGGAGTACAATTGTCCAATTTCTACATTACAATGGAATATGGGAAAGTCGTCCGTCCAGACTTTCAAACCTTTCTCTCTCGTACCGTACAAAACCAAGACAAATTCCCAGAGAATTTATTCCAGTTTGGGATCAATTATACCCTAGAAACGACTAAAAAAGCAAGTACAGAAGAAAACAAAACAGCCCATACATTATTTTCCAATTCGAATAAGTGGGGCTTCTTTTTTGCCCTTGGGCCTTCTTCTGCTTTTCCCATAAAAACCTCCCCATATATCAGCGATTCGTTTCCTTTTTTAGACAACAAAACTTTTCCGATCATTTTCCCAGACCTTTCAGTTGGGTATCATTTTACAAAAGCAGACATAGTTGCTGCTCTAGCGTTTAGACCCATAAACCAAAAAAGAAAAGCCTATGGATATGAACTGGACATCAAACGAAGAAGCGTAAACCTTGAGGCCTACAAGTTCCTTTTTGATTATCACGGTTTTGTCCCTTATCTAGGGATGGGACTAGGGTATGAAAACATACGGCTTACAGAAAAAGAAGCGGGGGTAAATTTACCCGGTCTATCTACAGCGACCTTATCTCCCAACCTTGTCTTTGGCTGGGACATTCGGCCCAGTGTAAAGGGAGATTGGTGGATTCTGAGAACAAACCTTAGGTATTATCCTTTCTTAACCGTTAACCCCTCTGCTGGAAAACTAAGCTTACAACACCTAGAGTTCAATTTTATACAGTTTGTCCTTTATCCTCAAAAACGAAAGAAAAGCAAACAGGGAATTTAATTTAATAGCAAACATGAAAAAACTAAATTATTGGTCACTAACCGCAGCTTTAGCCGGATTTTTATTTGGTTTTGATACTGTAGTAATTTCGGGAGCAGACCAAGCGCTACAGGCGTTATGGCATTCCTCAGATCTCTTTCACGGAACGGTTGTCATCGCAATGGCCTTGTGGGGAACAGTTGTTGGCGCACTCTTTGGGGGCTTCCCCACAGATCGTTTAGGGAGAAAGAAAACCTTGCAGTGGATAGGGGTGTTTTACTCGATCTCAGCCTTGGGTTCAGCCTTGGTTAACGATCCTTATACCTTTGCGGTATTTCGGTTTTTAGGGGGCTTGGGTGTAGGTGTTTCTACCATTGCGGCTCCGGCCTATATTTCTGAAATTGCTCCAGCAAAAGACCGGGGACGTTTTGTAGGCTTTTATCAATTCAACATCGTTTTTGGAATTTTAATTGCCTTTTTTTCCAATTACGCTTTGAGCAATTTGGGGGAAAACGCTTGGCGTTATATGTTGGGGATAGAAGCCCTTCCTGCCCTTGTATATACCCTGATGACCTTTCGCCTTCCTAAAAGTCCTCGTTGGTTGTTTTTGCAAGGAAAAAAAGAGGAAGCAGCAGCTATATTAAGCCAAATATATTCTGAAAAAGAGACCACCCTCTTGATGCAAGAAATGGAAAAGCAGCAAGAAGAAGCCCCCACAAAAGAGAGCATCTTCGATGCTGGGTATCGTTTTCCTTTGGCATTGGCCTTCTTTATTGCTTTTTTCAATCAGTTTTCGGGCATCAATGCCTTTCTGTATTATGCCCCCAGAATTTTTGAAGCCGGCGGTTTAGGAGAAAGCACTGCTTTGCTCAGCAGTGTAGGCATTGGATTTATCAACCTAATTTTTACCCTTATCGGGATAAGTTTAATTGATCGGCTAGGAAGAAAAGTTTTGATGTATATCGGTTCAGTAGGCTATATCATTTCTTTGTCTCTTATCACCGCATCCTTTTTATTGGACTGGGGCGGAATGGCTTTACCGGTCTTTTTGTTTCTTTTTATCGCTTCCCATGCTGTGGGTCAAGGGGCCGTTATATGGGTATTTATTTCCGAGATTTTTCCAAATCATCTGCGAAGTGCAGGACAAGCTTTTGGTACTTCTACACATTGGGTTTTGGCAGCAATTATTCCTTCCCTGACCCCCGTTTTGTTTTCTGTAATCGGTGCCGGCGCAGTATTTGCAATTTTTGCTTTTATGATGGTGTTGCAATTGATTTTTGTATACGCCTATATGCCCGAGACTAAGGGCGTTTCCTTAGAAAAATTAAGCGAAATGCTAAAGTAGCATCTCCAAAGTTGTTATAGCAAGGCAACAAGCCCTTAGCAAAACGCAGGAGGCTATGACCACAAAAGATCACAAAGATGATACGCGCTATTTGTGTAGTGTGCCGTCGGGTAAGATGGTATTGACCAGGTAGGCCTTTTCCAAATCTTCTAAAATAACTTCCGCTCCCCTCAGGTCTGCGCCACTCATATAAGCCCCTTCAAAATGGGCGCCTTTCATTTGGGCTCCTCTAAAGTTTACCCCACTAAAGTTTCCTTCACTGAGATCGGCAAACATAAGATTGGCTTTGCTAAGATTGGCACTACTAAAATTCCCTTTTTTAAAATTGGAAAAACTTAAGTTCGAACGATACAGTACAATTCCAGGGGCATTGGCCTCACTGAGGTTGGCGTGATCCATATTGACATAGTACATCTCTGCATCGTTTAGCTGTGCTTTGTGAAAATTGACCCGAGAAAGGTCAGCCCCGTTCAATTCAATTTCTTGCAAGCGGGCTTCGTTTAGGTCCAAATCGGTTAATGAAACCCCATCGTCGCAAAGGTCTTCAAGGGCAATGATACGGGCGCGACTATTTTCGATTCCCGTAGCGCCATCAATAATAGACCAGGCTTGGTAGTGGAATTGTCTTTTTCGCTCTGGAGATTCTTTTACAATCAACAATACCGCTAGAAAAATACTCAAAGGTTCTAGGGCGTCTAGAACAACTTGTAGTCCAGGAACGTACTGGGCAATGAGGACTAAAACAAAGAAAAACAGCGAAGCCAAAAGCCCGATGACCCATTTAGGGCTTTTCCAAAACCATCGGGCAAAAAGCGTTAATAGCGTTTTCTTTGCTCGAAGCTTTTGTTTTTGGATATAGGTAAGGCGTGATCTTTTTTTTCTTCTAGAGATTTCTTCTTTCTTTTCAGAAAGTTCTTCTTCATGGATGCTTTCGACCTCGTTTACCGAGCTGTTTTCTGTTCCGGCCAGCATCATTTCCATCACAGCCCCGTAGGTGTCGGTCCAAGCTTGAGCGACTTCTTTGGTCCAGTCATCGCCGATATATTCCTCTAAGGCTTTTAGAAGGGCGGCCCCTACAAAGGGGTAATGTTGTTCTATAGCCCCATAGGCTTTATGGTTTTGGCCTAAAGGACCCAGAACACTTTGCAAGACTTCGGGATTGCGAATATTTTCTACCAAAAGAACCAAAGACTCATATAGCTTTTCGGATTGCCGATGGATATTGGTTTCTTTAAACAAGGGTTTTAGCTGGGGAGATTCTTCAAACAAGAGTGCATAAAACCGTTCGGCAAACTTTTCTTTGTGTTTCCGAATATGGGTAAAACTATCTTCGACAAGGGCATGAACATCTACGTTTTTATTTAGAACAGGCGGCTCTTCTTTGCTCATTTCTGTCGGCGGCAATGGCGTTCCAGCGCCTTCCAACATTAGGCTTACTACTGCATTTAAGGTTTCTTCCCAAGCCTTTTTTACCTCAGGCGTCCAAGCGTCGTTTAGGTATTTTTCTAGGGTGTCTAGCAAACATTTTCCAATAATGGGATAATGGCTTGTGTTTACACCATACCCTACATGAGCTTTCCCTAAAGGTTTTAGCACACTGGCCAACAGTTCTGGGTTGCGGAGGTTTTCCACCAAAAGGATCAAAGATTCATAGAGCTTTTCGCTCTGAACCTCCATAGAAGTATTTTTAAAAAGAGGGGTAATTTCGGGGGCTTCCGCAAACAAATGTTCATAAAAAGCATCGGTAAACCCACGTTTACTTTTTCTGAGGAGGTTAAAACTTTCTTCTACATGTTTGATTCTTTGGTCCTCTGCTTGCATCCGCTGTAATTTCTATAAATAAAGTCTTTTGGTCTCTTAACGAAAATAGCGACTTTTTTCCGAATAAAATCAAGAATTTGATTTCACAAAAAAACAGTACATTTCAAAAAATTTATACCATGAAAAATCTGTTTATACTTTTAGTCATGTTTTGCAGTTTAGGGTTGTTTGCTCAAGAAAACCATCTAGACCATTTAAAATCGATAGACCAAAAAAGCAATCAGTATTCCCAAATCGCTTTAGCCATATGGAACTATGCCGAAATGGGCTATCAAGAAGAACAAAGCAGTGCACTCCTACAAAAAACCCTAGCCAAAGAAGGGTTTACCATCAAAAAGGGGGTTGCGGGTATTCCTACAGCTTTTGTGGCGGAGTATAACAACGATGGCCCTGTCATTGCGATATTGGGCGAGTACGACGCTCTTCCGGGCCTATCCCAAAAGGCTGTGCCTTACAAAGAATCGGCAGGAAAACGCGCAGGTCATGCTTGTGGGCATCACCTATTTGGAACCGCTTCTGCAGCTGCAGCCATAAGTTTAAAAGAGTATGTAGAAAAAAACAACATAAAAGGGACCATTCGTTTTTATGGATGTCCAGCAGAAGAAGGCGGATCGGGAAAAGTATACATGACCCGTGCAGGATTATTTAATGATGTCGATATCGCATTGCATTGGCATGCGGGAAGTGGTAACTCGGCCAATCCGCGTCCAGCCTTGGCCAACAAATCAGCGAAGTTTCGTTTTTATGGGCGCTCCGCTCATGCTGCCGGCGCGCCGGAAGAAGGGCGTTCGGCTTTAGACGCCGTAGAAGCACTCAATTACATGACCAACCTGATGCGCGAGCATATGGATACTTCTGCTCGAATTCACTACGTCATTACCCGTGGAGGGGAAGCCCCAAATGTCGTTCCTGATTTTGCAGAGGTGTATTATTATTCACGCCACCCAAAACGCGATGAGGTAATCAAATTATTTGATCGTATCGTAAAAGCCGCCGAAGGAGCCGCCCTAGGAACGGGAACCACGATGGATTATGAAATGATCGGAGGGACACATGATTTACTTTATGTGCCTACTTTACAAAAAAGAGTGCATGCCAATTTTACCAAGATTGGGGGCTACGAATACAACGATGAAGAGATGCGTTTTGCAAAAGACATTGCAAAATCTTTAGGCAAACCCTTGGACCTAAATTATGTAAAAACAGTGGAGCCGTATACCCTAGGATCAAAATCAGGAGGATCTACCGATGTAGGAGACGTCAGTTATACTGTACCCACTGCAGGTTTACGCGCGGCTACTTGGGTTCCCGGAACACCCGCTCACTCCTGGCAAGCCGTTGCGGCTGGAGGGACGTCTTTAGGTGCCAAAGGGATGATGATTGCAGCAAAAGCCCTTGCGCTTACCGGAATGCAGTTGTTGGATGATCCTGCTTTTATCAAAGAAGTGCAAGAAGAATTTGTCGAAATTAGAGGCAAAGACTTTCAGTATATTCCTTTATTGGGCGATCGCGAACCCGCCTTAAATTATCGCAATTAAAAGATGAAGCCATTCCCTTTACTACTTTGTTTATGTTCTTTCCTTTTGGGTTGGACACAAGACTTTACAGCAGAAGCTTTGCTTGAGCGGAGCATCGGCTATCATGATCCCAACGGAAAATGGGCCAGCCTACAAGCACAGTTTACGGTAGAAATGGAAACACCCAACCGACCGAAACGTACGACTGTTTTAGAATTGGACTTCCCTAAACAACGGTTTAAATCAACGGTAATACGAGACGGTGTCAGCACTACCGCACTAATGGAGAAAGAGCAGTGTACCCATTGGTATAATGATAGTGCGATTTTTTCAGAGGATGTGGCAAAACAATATGGGTTAAATTGTGCGCGAACCACAAAAATGCGCAACTACTATGTTTATCTCTATGGATTGCCCATGAAGTTAAAAGACACTGGGACAAAGATGGATCCTAAAGTGTATAACAAAAGTCTGAAGGGAGAAGAGTTTTGGTGCATTAAAGTACGTTATGATGAAACGGTAGGGAAAGACACGTGGTATTTTTACTTTGATAAAAAAGACTATCGATTGCGTCACTATCAATTTTATCACGACGAGGCAAAGAACGACGGAGAATACATTCTGCTTTCTGAGGAAGCCGTAGTACAAGGCATCAAAATGCCTAAGGTTCGGGCCTGGTATACCAATGGTGACGACCGCTATTTAGGCACCGATGTTTTGGTAGAATAAACTACTTAAGGCTTCTTTTATGCCAAATTTCGTGCATCGGCCCTCCTTTGCTATTGAAACCTTTATGGTACCAATCGTCCTCTTTTAAACGGTAGTCAAAGGGCAAAATCTTGCCTACTTTGCTATCGTCTCTAGAGAAGTATTGAAGGGTTTCTACATACTTTCCGTTTTGCGCCGTATATGTGCCCCCACCGCAACCTTTGAATGCCATAGAGGCGGTATCAAAAGCCGTCCATTGAAAGTATCCATCCAATAAAAACTTCATCGTTTTTCGGGAACGATTAAGGTCGCGACGTTGTTCTCCTTCGGGTTTTACACGTCCTGCCATAAGCCACTTTCCACCCAAATCTTGGTCAGCGACCTTAACATTCTTCCAAGACTCTTCTTGACGATAGACCTTTGTTTTAAGACGATCTGTAGCATAGTCTGAATTAAATTCAAATTCTACTGTGATTGCTTTTCCATTCGAAGAATAAAATCCGCCTCGCGTTGATACAAATGCGCCATTGTCTTGGGAAAAAACGGTTTCGACCAGATAATGATCGTCTTTAAAAATGCGGTGTATGTTTCCCTCTGCCACATATTCAAACACCTGGGCTAGGCAATAAAAAGGAAGAAAGAAAAAGAGGGCAAGGGTTATATTTTTCATTCGCATTATTTAATGGTAAAGGTAGCTTTTTCTTTTCCAACCCCTTTTAAGGTAAGGGATTTCCAGGCTTTTGGCAATTCCGTGGGCAGTTGTATAACGCCCTCATTTTGGATATCAAGACCACCCAGCCCGAAAAGGACCGCCTGTAGCATTCCGCCGGCACCCGTAGCAAAGTAAGGATTCGATCCGCCTGCGGTTTCTGCAATGACTTTAAAGGGGGGCAATTCGTTGGGTTGGTAACTTTTTTCAAACATTTTAAAGGCCCGCTCAGGGTTTCCTAAACGCGCAGCCAGTACAGAAAGAATAGCTCCGCCCATCGCAGGGCCATCAGGAGAGTATCGTGGCTCGTAATAGTTCAAGTCACGCAATATAGCCTCTTTCTCTGTAACAATTTTAAGCGGGTAGGACAGTAAGTTTGCATCGGCTTGTTTGATGATTTGCCCGGCATAGGTTTCGTTTTCTTTAGTTGTTCCGTCAGGAAACTGAAGAATTGGAATATTAGCAGCCACATGACGCCAGTCGGCAGGAGGGGTTTTTTCTAACGCTTCTGCGGCCAGACTGGCATATTCCAGCACTGTTTTTGCCATCCCGTTGGTAAAGGCGTTGTTGTCGATATTTTCTTCCCATTCGTTGGCCCCAATGACATTATTGATTTCATAGCGTCCTGGGCCATTCCGCTCGACTCGACTAGCCCAAAACTTAGCGATTTCTTCTAGGACGGGGTAGCCTCTAGTGGTCAACCATTCTTTGTCTTGGGTGACTTCATAATACTTCCAAAAAGCCCACCCAATGGTAGCGGAAATATGGTGCTGAAAAGGTCCGGTTAAAGCCCAAATCGGGGTGTCTTCCGATCCGTCTTCCGCAGACTCCCAAGGGAACATTGCGCCGTCATATCCATGAGAAAAAGCATTTTCCTTAGCGGCGGCCAACCGTTCAAAACGATATTCTAATAGCGATCGGGCAATCTCTGGCTGAAGCACCAAAAGCGGGGGGTACATCCATAATTCTGTATCCCAAAACACATGTCCGTTGTACCCCAAGCCTGAAAGGCCCATAGGCGATAATGAATAGGCTGTTCCTTTTCTAGCAAACGAGTATAAATGATAGAGCGCAGAGCGGACACCGCGTTGGGAGCGCAAGTCTCCTTCGATGACAATATCGCTTTCCCAAAGCTTTTGCCATGCTTTTTGGTGTCCATTATACAAACGTTCTATTCCCTCTAATTTTGCAAAAAGCGTTAGGCGTTCCGCTTCATTATGCGGATCATTGTTTTGTACTGAAGAAAGCGTAGAACCCACCAAAGCAAAACGATAGGTTTCTCCTTTTTTCAATTGTTTTTTAAACTTCA
>WTJB01000242.1 GCA_011526335.1 Candidatus Arcticimaribacter sp. | reverse complement strand
CTATGACGAGAAATTGATTTTAAAAAAAGGCTTTGTGACCAAGCAACAATTGTCCAACCTTAAAGCCCATTTATATCGTCAAATATTAGTCAGCTTACGCCTTAGTCCTGCCAATCATAACCCCAAAATGATTCTGCGCGAACAATTGGATTTTGCAACCCTTTTGTATCAAAAAGGGCTCTATAAACAGAGTCTTAAAATTTTGGATAAAACCAAAGCACTCGCCTTAAAATACGAGGAAAAATATGCGGCTTTGACCATAGTAGAGTTCGAAAAATTAATTGAATCTCAGTACATCACCCGCAGTATGACCAACCGCACAGAGCAGCTTATTCAAGATGCGGCTGAGATTAGTGCTCAAAACGAATTGTGTAGTCAATTGTCCAATTTGTCGCTTCAATTGTATGAAAAGCTCATTAAAGCGGGTTATGCAAAAAGCGATGAGGAATTTAGAGCCATCACAAAGTTTTTTTACGAACGACTTCCTAATGTAGAAATTGAACAATTGGGATTTAGAGAACGCCTTTGGTACTACAAAGCCTATGTGTGGTATAGCTTTTTAACCCAAGACTTTCTTTCTGCCTACAAATTTTCTTTGAAATGGGTCATTCTCTTTGATGAATATCCAGATATGATCGCCTCTCATCCGGTGTTTTATCTGAAGGGGAATAATTATTTGATGGAAACCCTAACCCTAATCAAAGACCCTAAAAAGTTCAAGAAAACCCTGTTTAAACTTCATGAAATAATACACTCCAAGCATTTTCCTAACAATGACAACCTCAAGGCCCTTAGCTTTTTATATTTCTACAACAACAGGATGAACCTGTATTTTTTGGAAGGAGAGTTTAAGGAAGGTTTGGTTGTGGTCGATCAGATTTTAGAAAAAATTTCGTTGTACAAAAATCAAATCGATGCCCATCATATTATGGTTTTGTACTATAAAATTGCTTGCTTGTATTTTGGGTGTGAGGAATATGAGAAGTCTATTTTATACCTCAACCGCATTATCGAAAACAAAGAATTGAAAATGCGAGAAGATCTCTTGTGTTTTACGCGCGTACTCAATGTATTTGCTCATTACGAGGCCGGGATGGATTATCATTTAGACAAACACCTGCGCGATACCTACAAGTTTTTACTAAAGATGAACGATTTACACGAGGTACAAAAACTCATGATTCGTTTTGTTCGAAAACTGGGCAGTATTTACCCACACGAACTCAAAGATGAATTCAGAAAGTTACATGCTGAAATGCTTCCCTTTGAAAACGATCCGTATGAGCGCCGTGCGTTTTTGTATTTGGATGTACTTTCATGGTTGGAAAGTAAAATTGAGAACAAACCCATTGCCGAAATCATAAAGCAGAAAGCAAAAAAATTCAATCGGCGGGAAAAAGCGTCCACAAGTCCTCAGTAGGCAATGGGGCACAAAATTCTATCCGTTCTTTTTTTACGGGGTGGGTAAGGCTCAGCTTGTAGGCGTGTAAACAAATATTACCTCCTTTATTACTCCGTTTGGCGGTATATTTTAGATCTCCTTTTATCGGGTGACCCAAGGCAGAAAGTTGGGCACGAATTTGATGATGTCGTCCTGTTTCCAAGGCGATTTCTAGTCCCGTATAGCGATCCATCTTTACCAGGCTAGTGTAGCTAAGAACAGCCTTTTTACTACCGGGGACTTCTTTGGGGTAGGCGTACGATTTGTTTTGTTTGGGTTTGCGCACCAACCAATGTTCTAAGCGTTGTTTGGATGGCAACATATGCCCTTCTACTATGGCTCTATATACTTTTTCGGTTTCTCGATTTTTGAATTGTGCGTTTAACCGCGTCAGTGCTTTTGAGGTTCGCGCAAATACCAACACACCACTGGTAGGACGGTCTAAACGATGCACCAATCCCAAGAAAACTTTCCCGGGCTTTTGGTACTTTTCCTTAAGATACATTTTGGCCGTTTCCAATAGCGGAGTATCTCCGGTCTGATCGCCTTGTACAAGTTGCCCCGCAGGCTTATTGACCACCAATAGGTGGTTGTCTTCATAAAGTACCTTAAGCGTTTTAATACTGTTCTTTCTCGTTTGGGAAATTTTTGGACTTTACGTCTTTACTGTATTGGCTTACCGCCGCTGTGATTACCGTATGTAGATCGGCATAGCGTCTTAAAAAGCGGGGACTGAATTCCTTGCTCATCCCCAACATATCATGCAAGACCAACACTTGGCCATCTACACCGCCTCCTGCGCCTATGCCAATGACGGGAATATGGAGTTCTTGCGCTACACGCTCGGCCAAATGTGCAGGGATTTTTTCGAGCACCAAGGCAAAGCAGCCAATTTCTTCCAACATTTTGGCATCCTCGATTAATTTTTTGGCTTCCGCTTCTTCTTTGGCTCGAACCGTATAGGTACCAAATTTATAAATGGATTGTGGGGTGAGGCCCAAATGCCCCATCACAGGAATACCCGCTTGTAAAATACGTTCAATGGACTGTCTTTCTTCATTGCCTCCCTCAAGTTTTACCGCATGCGCTCCAGAGGCCTTCATGATTTTTATGGCAGAACGAAGCGCCTCTTTGGAGTCGGCTTGATACGTACCAAAAGGCAAATCGACCACCACTAAAGCCCGTTTTACAGCTCGGATCACAGAACTGGCATGGTAGATCATCTCGTCTAAGGTAATGGGGAGAGTGGTTTCATGCCCCGCAATGACATTGGAGGCAGAATCCCCCACCAAAATAACATCCGTTCCTGCTTGATCCACCAACCCGGCTAGGGTATAGTCATATGCCGTTAGCATAGAAATTTTTTCCCCATTTTGCTTCATTTCGGCCAGGGTGTGGGTCGTTACTCTTGAATATGATTTTTTTGCCGTTGACATCTGTTTTTTATTTAGGTCTAAAGTAAGGCTTTCGCTAGAAATTCAGACATTTTTTGTGAAAATTAAACCCAACAATGACAGCCTGTCATGAAATTGTAAATGGCACAGTGCTTGCCCTAACAGATAAAAATTAAAAT
>WTJB01000206.1 GCA_011526335.1 Candidatus Arcticimaribacter sp. | reverse complement strand
ACCCTACAAGGGGCCAGATTTATTTCTGCCATTGTCGATGTAGATCAACATCCCAAAATCCGTTCTATTCAATATAAGGCGGCACAATTACGCGCTCAAAAACGCTTGGCCATCAATAATATGTTGCCAGAAATGGTCCTGGATTATGCAGTGATTTCCCCCAACACATCTTCCCTTGATCCAGTGAATAGCACAGCCAAAATGAAGTTTAATGTTCCACTTTTTTTGAGAAAAGAAAGGGGTGATTTAAAGTTGAGCAAACTCAAGCTGGAGGAAATAACGCTTGAACTGAATTATCAAAAAACAGCCCTGCAAAATAAAATTCAAGCGTTGGAAACAGAGACCGATCAAGCCGAAAAATTGTTGACCATTGCCCAAGGGAATGTGTTGAATTTGAAAGCGATGTATGAGGGCGAAGACGCTAAATTTAATGCAGGCGAAAGTTCTTTATTTTTGGTCAACACACGAGAATCAAAATGGATTGAAGGTCGCGTGAAAGCACTTGTGTTGGCGGTGAAATTGTTCAATGCTCAAGCGGCTTTATATTACACCACAACCTTCCCTACATTGAACTAGATGTTTCCTTTTTTCTGAACCACAGCATGATACGGTGTTTGTTGTCTACAATCAAGTTGGTGATTCCCCATTGCTGACTTTGTCGGGTAATGGGGAGATTGCCATCTAGTAAAAGTTCTACGCCATGGGTGATTTTTTCTAGTGCATAGCCATCTTGCTCAAATGTATCGATTAGATGAACAATGGACGGGTTTTTCACTTTCACTTTTTCTACCTGTTCTCCATCGTCCAAATAGTACACCAATTCTTTTTTTGATTGCGCTACGATATCAACAATTTTCCAGTTTTGTCCCCAGCAAAATCCGGAATAACATAGCAGTAGGATGAGGATTTTTTTCATTTTTTTTTTGATTAAAAATAAGTAGAAATGTAGAGGAAGTCAACAAAAACACTGTGAACAAGTCTCTACTTCAAGTGTTGTTTTAAAGTGTGACGAAGTTGATTGAGTGATCTACTGTGACTTAAGTTACCTAGTTTTTGGTTCGGTTCATTTACATTTGTTGTATATTCTTCACTAATGAAAATCAAAACCAGAAAGCTGTACAGCATTTTGTTTTTAAAATGCCCCCGATGTCACCAAGGTCAATTCTTGGTGGCCCATCCCTACCACATTCATCGTTGGAATCGTGTCAAAGCGTCCTGTGATTGTTGTGGTCAGAACTATAAACTTGAGCCTAGTTTTTACTTTGGATCCATGTACGTGTCTTATGCTGTTGGAATTGCTGTAGCAGTAGCTTTAGGAGGCGGGGTTCTTTTGCTTGGGTTGGATTGGTCGTTGATGCGATTTTTCATTACGCTGTGTGTCACTCTTCTTCTTTTGATGCCATACATCGGTGCGATGTCCAAGGCCATCTGGGCAAATATTTTTATTCATTATGATCCTCAGGTGGTTGAGGAATTGAAAAAATCTGCCCTTTAGTTTTTGCTTGTAAAAAGCTATATTTGACTCGGTTTATATTCATTATTTAAGCATCCAAAACACACTACCATGAAATATTTATTTACCGTTTTTTCCCTTGTCTTTTTTTCTTGTTCATCTCCTCAAGACCAACGTTTTGGAGGTGCCATGTTATATACAGTTCGTGCCGAAATGGCGGATAATCCCAATAAAACGCTAAAAGCAGTTGCGGATTTAGGGTATAAATATGTTGAGGTAGCAGGGTACAGTAACGGAAAATTTTATGGGATGTCTCCTAAAGATTTTCGTACTGCCTTGGCCGAACACAATCTCATTGCGGTAAGTTCTCACCAAGGGATCAATCAAATGGCAGAAGTCGATGAAATGATCGCCGCGGTTAAAGCGGTCGGTATTCAATATTTTGTGATTCCTGTGCCACCTATGGGGCAATTTTTTCACGACAATGTTACCAACCAAATGGGCATGAAGTGCGATGTGGAAACCTTGGCAGAACTACTCATAGCCATAGGGAAAAAGTGTGCCGAGCAGGGGTTGGAATTGCTCTATCACAATCATGATTTTGAATTTTTTGTAGATGAGCAAGGCAATACGATTATTGATTACTTACTTGAGAATACACCTGCTGAATATGTCAACTTTCAAATGGATTTGTATTGGATCAACAAGGCCAAAGCCAATCCATTGGCTTATTTTGAGAAATACCCCGGACGATTTAAAAGTTGGCACGTCAAAGACATGGATTCGCAAGGACGATTCACCCCCGTGGGCGAAGGAGTCATTGACTTTGAAAGCATTTTAGCCCACAAAGAAAAAGCGGGGATGCGCTACTATTTTGTTGAGCAAGACAGAACATTTGATGGCCAAAAACCCATCGAAGCGCTTTCGATAAGCAAAAATAATTTAAAGCGTTTGGGTTTTAAATAAATTGACAAATTTGTTATTGTACTCCCTTTAGAAAAGGAACATCACCACAGTAAGTACCATCCCTGCCAAGGTAAAATAGATGGCTTTTTTGAAAATGGCCGTTTCGGGTAAAAACATCCAATAACTTGAGAAAACAAAAAAGAACAAACTCATTCCGAAGAATATATTGAAAAAGTAGAGGGGGTCCGCTGTGGTTGCTTTGTGTACTTTTTCCATCATTCCAAGCAGTTTAGGAGGTTCCATTTTGCTGTAACTTATTTTCCCTGTATCTGCTTGGTAAACAATATTTTTTGCCCCCTTTATTTTTGGCGGCTGTGTTAGGCCTTTCTCGATTTGTTCTTCAACCAACACTTCCTTTTTAAAGGTGTCTGTCTTTCTAAAAATCAAGGTGATTCCAGAAATAGAATACATCAACATGATACCAGAGAGGAAGAATCCCAAATAACGGTGGATAGTTCTAAATTGATTACTGATTTTTCGATTGTTCAATCCCATTGTGGATGCTTATAATAGTTTTGCGGCAAAATTGCATATTTCTTCTTGGAAATGCGCTTTTTTTTGCAAGAAAAAAAAGGCTTCCCTAAAGATCGAAAAAGAGTAGTTTTAT
>WTJB01000187.1 GCA_011526335.1 Candidatus Arcticimaribacter sp. | reverse complement strand
CAATAGGCTTATTGAATGGGCCAAAGCATTCTGCAATTCCGGTTCTCCGTATTGGATGCTGTTGTAATTATTCAACACCAAGCCTTGTGCCAAACGGGTTACATCGGTAAATTGATTTTGCATCCTGTAGTTTAACGTAAGTGATTCACTCTTCTTTAGCTGAATCCGCGCTTCAAAATCAGGCAAAAGACGAAGAAAACGATCCTCTACTCGCCTGCTGTTTTGCACATTGTTATTGCCGTAGGCATGAACAGAAAAGCCCGGAGTAAAGGTAAATTTCCCTGTTCTAAACCGATAATGCAACCCAAGATAAAGATCAGAAAAGTTATAACGCACTTCATTGCTCCCTAGCCCCTCATTAATAACAGGGTCGGGAGTATAAGATATGCCTTGATCAAGAAACTGAAAAATAGCAGAATCAAATTTCTGGTGACTCAACAGGGTGCCAAGAGTTAGGTTTAGATTGCTTTTTTGATTGATAATATGGTAGTAATCTACCTTTGCGTCCAACTGATTGGAAAATATTTTACGGTTTTGACCTAGACTGTATTGACTTTGCAGCGCATTCAAACCCAATGCTGTAGCCGTAGAATCGAAAGGATCGTTTGTTTGTGGAGTATTGGCCAAAACGGCGGTGTAAAACGGATCTTCGTCCTTGATCAAATGCTGGGCCTCAAAGGCAAAAATATTATTCTCGTCTAGCGTAAAGTAATAGTTAATATTCTGATTGATGGAATACGGACTTGCTTCTTCTGCTTGCGCCGTATTGCCGATCACAGAGGAAGTTACATTTTGTTGCTGTTTATCGTTTGAGCTTCGGATAAACACATCGTAGTCGAGTTGATTGTTGATGTTGGGTTTATAAGAAGCTTTCAGTTTTACTAAACTCTGGGTTGAACGTTCGTTGCTTTGCTGTTCTGTCGCTTCGTCAGGGATTTGTAGTGCGCTATCGGTATATTGAATAAAACAATTTTCCTGAGCATCAATTACACTGGAGTTAAATATTAAAAATCCTGTAAGATCTAGACGCTCATTGGGAGAATAACTGAAATTCCCCGTGGCCAGTTTATTTTGTATGCTTAGGGCGTTTTGTTGGTTGGTTAAAAAATTCAGGCTGTTGTCACCTAAGTTTATGCTTGTACCACTCTGCCTACTGGGCGCACGGAATCCTCCTGTAAAGCCCCTGAGATCTCTTCTGGATAAGGCAATTTCTCCAATATTATTGATGTCACCAATAAAGTTGATGCTGTATTTTGGGCTGTAATAAAAAAGCTTGGGTTGTAACAGATAAAGATTTTCATCAGGAGAATTCCCGCCTCCAGTGGTGACATTACCAAACCAAAAGCGTTCCTTTCCCGATTTCAATTTTATGTTAATGGCTACATTATCTTGATTATTACTCACCCCTCTTAGCTGCCCTACATTGCCGTAATTTTTTAACACCTGAATTTTATCTACGGTACTGGAGGGAATATTCTTTGTCGCTATTTTGGTATCGCCTTCAAAAAAGTCTTTCCCGTTCACCATTAGTTTATTAACCACCTTCCCTTCTACCTCAATTTGGCCACTGTCGTTTATTTCTACTCCTGGTAGTTTATCGATAATGTCTTCTAACTTTCTTTCCGATCCATTTTTAAATGAATCGGCATCGTAAATCAACGTATCGCCCCGGATCAATACAGGCATCTTGACCACAACTTCATCCAACACAATATCGGCGCGTAACGTATAGTCTTTGACAATATCATTTTCTTCGGTCGCTAGAACTTCATTTAGGGTCTGTAGGCCCAATGCACTTACTTGAATCTTGTACTGATTATTTGCGTTTAACTTTAATGAAAATGCTCCATCTTCCCCCGTTATGGTGTAGGCATCCAAAGCATTGGTCTTTTGATCTATAGCCACAAGACTGGCGGTAGCCAGAGGGTTTTGTAAACTATCCCGGACTACTCCCGAAAAATTGATCTTCTGTCCATAAAGCAAGATCGAGGATAAAAAAACAGAAACAAAGAGTGTCTTTTTAAGCCAAAAAAGAAAAGAGAAATGACGATTAACTTCTGCGACGTCTTCCATAGCTATTTCTCATTTCAGTCATTTTCGCAATTATGGTCGCGCGATAATCTGATTTTGTGATTTCTTTTCCTTTGTCGGGGGCAACTATGGGTCTTCTTTCTTTAGGATTCATAACAATTTCGGAACACAAAATGGTGGTATCCCCAGCACTAACTTCCAGAATTAGTCCTGGCAACCCCCAAAATTCTGCAGGTCCTTGCTTGACGGGAATCTGAAGCGTGTACCAAGCCTCTACTTGTGTCAGTTGTATATCTGCAGTAGAAGAGGCATTTTGACTCAATTCTCCCCACGAAAAACTATACCAAGCCAAGGCGGTAGAAGGAACCACAGCAGTGGCTTTAAAACAAGTGTAGCCCCCTATTTGCTTAACTTCGCTCCCCATTTCCCAATCTAGCCTTTGCAATTCGTCTTTTACCAAAAAACGCTTCCCATAAAATTCTTGTGCCTGAACCAATTGGTTTTGATCAACATTTTTATACTGCTTCCCACGGGCAAAGTTGCTTCCCCATGAGTCTGTAGCCCCAGATATAGCATCTACTTTTTCTTCTTCAACAAAAAGAGATTCCGAGGCATTAAAACTTAGTATATAAGTTTTCTCCAAGCGATTCTTTAAGCGTTCTTTGACCTGTTTTTTTTGGGCTTCACTCATGCGTGCGCCCCAACTCCCTAAATTCATTTTTGATTTCGAAAAGTAGTACGCCTTTCCCTGAAAGTCTTGAGCAGTAAGGGAAGTAGAAACAGACAATTGCCCTAAGCAAATAGCAAAAAGAGCAATTTTCCAAAATTTTAAAGTTAGCATATCTATATTTTGTTTATCAAATATAATTATTTGTTAAACATTTAGGAAGGTTTATTTTTGAATAAAGTGAATAATTTAGGTTGAATCCTTTATTTTATTGAAGATGAGAATTGGCTTGTTGAAAAAAATTGAAAAGAACTAAACCATAAGTATAGCTTATTC
>WTJB01000113.1 GCA_011526335.1 Candidatus Arcticimaribacter sp. | reverse complement strand
GGTAGGTGGTTTTGGAGGATAATGCGCTCATGACTTTTCCGCCATTATCTTCTATGAGTGCTTTCATTTCATTTCTACTGAGCTGCTGAAAAACACCGGTTACCACAAAGTTTTTCCCTCCCAAAATACTTGAGGCGGTAGTTTTAACCACTACTTCTGTTTGTAGTCCATACGCCACTAACCGCTGGAGTAATGCTTGATTATCGGGTTGGGAAAAATAATCGTGAAGACTTTCTACTATTTTTTCGCCTATATCTTCTACTGCTAAAAGTTGTTCTTTTGTCGCCGATTGCAGACGATTCAGATCACCAAAATGATGCGCCAAACGCTTGGCCACAGTTGCGCCCACATGACGAATCCCTAGTCCAAACAACACCTTTTCATAGGCTTGTGCTTTAGAAGCCTCTATTCCGTCTAAAAGATTGGTAACCGATTTTTCTGCCATTCTTTCCAAGCCCAAAAGGTCTTCCCCCTTTAGGGTATATAGATCAGCGATATTTTGTATCAATCCATTCTGATAGAGTTGCGTTACCGTTTCTGCTCCTATCCCCTCTATATCCATGGCATTTCTACTGATGAAGTGTTGTATTTTCCCTACGATCTGTGGGGGACAAGCAACCGCATTGGGACAAAAATGCTGTGCCTCCCCTGCTTCTCTTTCCAAAGGCGTAGCACATTCTGGACAATATTCTATATAACGAATGGCATCTTCTAAAGCCCCTCTTTGCGCTGGATCGAACCCCGTGATTTTAGGAATAATTTCGCCTCCTTTTTCTACATAGACATGATCCCCAATGCGTAAATTCAGTTTTTCAATTTGATCGGCATTGTGAAGAGAGGCACGCTTAACGATGGTACCCGATAATAAAACAGGCGCTAAATTTGCTACCGGAGTAATGGCACCGGTTCGGCCTACCTGATAATCTACGGACAATAACGGAGTGCTGATTTGTTCTGCCTTAAATTTATAGGATATGGCCCATCGGGGGGCTTTTGCCGTAAAGCCTAATTCCTCTTGTTGATCTAAAGCATTGACTTTAATTACGATTCCATCAATTTCATAGGGCAATTGTGTTCTATGCGTATCCCAATAAGCGATGTAGGCAAAAATTTCTTTGCTAGAACTTACTTTTTTAAGCGTATCTGGCACCATAAACCCCCAAGAACGGGCAGCGCAAAGCGCATCATAATGGTGATCGAAACTAGCATTTTCTTCATCTACCGCGTATAAAAAACATTCTAAGGGACGCTTTGCTGTTTCTGCACTATCTTGAAGTTTGAGTGAGCCTGATGCTGTATTTCTTGGATTTCTGTAAGGGGGTTCCCCCGCTGCTTCACGTGCTTTATTGAGTGCCTCAAAACCCGCAAGGGGCAGTATAATTTCTCCCCGAATATCAAAAACCTCAGGAAAATCTCCTCGCAGCACCAAAGGAAGATTCTTTATGGTACGAACATTTTGCGTGACATTATCGCCTTTTGTTCCGTCTCCGCGGGTAACGGCCTTTACAAATTTTCCGTTTTCATAGGTTAAATTTATCGACGCCCCGTCATACTTTAACTCACAGGTATAGGCAATATCGTCTGTCCCCAAGAGTTTAGTAATACGCTTTATCCAATCTTCTACCTCGGCTTCAGAATAGGTATTGTCAAGAGAATACATCCGTTGTCGATGAAAAACGGTTTCAAAATTTTTCGTGATGCCTCCCCCCACGCGTTGCGTTGGCGAATTGGGATCAAAAAGATCGGGGTGCTGGGATTCTAAAAGTTGAAGCTCTTTTAACAACAAATCAAATTCGTAGTCACTCACTAGACTTGTGTCCTCGATATAATACGCATGATTGTATTGATGCAACAGACTTCGCAATTCTTCTATTCTCTCTTTCTCTTTCATTATTCTAAGCTCATTTTTAGCATTCTTTTTTTCTGAAAAATGTCATGTTTTACAACGACATCAGTATAGCCAAAGCTGTGGCACAATTCAATCAAAGCATCACAACAGAGGGGATTAATTTCAAAGTAAATCCTTCCCTTAGGGTTAAGAAGTTCTTTCCCTTTTTCAAGGATGGCCCTATAAAATAATAACGGATCATTTTCGGGTACAAAAAGAGCAACTTCGGGTTCGTTGTCAAGAACGTTTGCATGCATTTTTTTTCGCTCTGAGGGCAAAACATAGGGTGGATTAGAGACCAAGATATCTTGCTTTTCGAATCCACTTGTGTCTAAACTCAACAGATCTCGCTGCAAAAAATCTACCGTAAGACTATGTTTATCAGAGTTGTACTGTGCTACTTTCAATGCTTCGCTTGAAATATCTACTGCAGTAATTTTCCAAGATAGCCGTTGGCTTTTAAGGGCTAGCGCTATACTTCCGCTTCCCGTACCTAAATCCATGAGGTGCAAAGGATTTATTTCTTCTTGAAGAATCCACGCTACCAATTCTTCTGTTTCCGGCCTAGGGATCAATACTGCAGAATTTACATAAAGGTCTAGACCATAGAAATGAGATTTTTCCACAACATACTGAAAGGGAACCGCAGCTTGCAGTAAAGGTAAAGAGGTGTTTATTTTTTCTTGTTCCGTTGCGGTGAGAAGATAGTCGGGTTCTAACGCAATTTTCACGCTCTCCCATTGAAAGTAATGATGAATCAAGCGTTTAAACAGATCATCAATTTCTCTTTCTTGGTAGAGTGCTGATAAGGTCGATCGAAATAAATCACGGGTTTGGATTAATGTCATAGCAACGATTTGGTTAGCCAAACATTACAAGAGGTATGACCGGTAGCTCCCATCGCATGATCTATATAGTCAAACCCCTTTCTACGGTAAAGCTTTTGAGCGGCTTTCATGTTAGGCAGGGTCTCAATATAACACAGATTGAATTCATTTTCCCTAGCAAAATCTAAGCATTTGTCAATCATTGTTCTCCCCCAACCTTTTCCCCGTGCTTTGGGATGAAAATACATTTTTTGGAGTTCACATATGGCGGGGTCTTCCCCAGCAAGGGGGGCAATCCCTGCTCCGCCCATTATATCGCCATCACATTCCACAACATAGTAAGCAGCTCTTGGTTTTTGGTAAGCCTCATATAAATAATCCAACTCAGGATCGGCATATGCGGTACCTACTTTAGGAACCCCCATTTCTACTAACACAGCACGAAGAAGGTGTGCAATGGCTGGATTATCTTCGGGAGATATCGGTCGAAAAACTACCTTCATATCTTGGGATTAACGTATTTTTACAGCACACAAAATACGTATTTTACCTCTAAACAACCTAGCTGTGGAACACCAAAAATACATGTCACGCTGTTTCGCTTTAGCACGAAAAGGATTGGGATCAACTTATCCTAACCCGCTTGTAGGAAGTGTTATTGTTCATGAAAACACCATTATAGGAGAAGGATGGCACCAAAAAGCGGGCGAGCCCCATGCAGAGGTGAATGCTATTGCGGGGGTAAAAGATAAAAGCCTGCTGCAGTTCAGCACCCTTTATGTAAACCTGGAACCCTGTAATCACTTTGGAAAAACCCCTCCTTGTAGTGATTTGATTGTAAAACACAAGATCCCACGAGTAGTTATTGGCTGTGTAGACAGCTTTAAGGAAGTCAATGGAAGCGGAATAGAAAAGTTGCGTTCAAATGGCGTTGAAGTAATTTTGGGGGTTTTAGAAAAAGAATCTCGAGCACTCAACAAAAGGTTTTTTACTTTTCATCAAAAAAAGCGTCCCTACATTATATTAAAGTGGGCGCAAAGTCAAGATGGTTTTCTTGCTCCACTTCCAGAAAGTCGAGATGAGCAAGTCCCAGTTTTCCTCAGTTCCCGAAAAGCGCAAATTCAAGTTCATCAGTGGCGTGCAGAAGAACAGGCCATACTAGTAGGAGCACAAACGGTTATAGACGACAACCCGGCATTGACCACACGGTGGGTAGCCGGGAAAAATCCTATTCCAATTATCTTGGACCCCAAGAACAGAATTCCGATAACCGCCAAAGTACTTCAATCGGCTACTGACTACCTACACCTTACCAAAAAAACATTAAGCATAGACCATCAGGTTTCTCCGGAAGAGACCTTATCAAAAAGCATGCAACACCTCTACAAACAAAATATACATTCCGTTATCGTAGAAGGGGGTGCAAAGACATTAACTCATTTCATAACACATGAGTTGTGGGATGAAGCCCGCATTTTTACGGCAAAAAAAGATTTGCACCATGGCATTAAAAGCCCTGAAATTGAGGGAGACATTCAAAGTATTTTTAGCGATAAATCAGAAGATTATCGGCTAATCAAAAAAAGGAGAAAACAAGGATAAAAATTCTTCTGGACAACGAATGGGCCTTCGGGATTTTGCATCCAAAAAAGCCAAATCTGTCTGTGCTGTAGCCACCAACTCCTGACGTTGATTTTTAATCTTATATGCAAAAGAAATGCGAACTTTAGGCATTTGCACGAGCTGAATTTCTACGATAATGTCATCTTCAAAACAAGCGGGAACCTTGTAGTCCAAATTGGCCTTAATCACAGGCATAGCAACGCCTTGGCGTTCCATTTGGGCATAAGAAACGCCTAAAGATTGTAACCATTCCAACCGGGCTACTTCTAAATAACGGAGGTAATTGCTATGGTGCACTACGCCCATTTGATCGGTTTCGCCGTAACGTATTTTTATAGGAGAGGAATGAAAATGAGGATGGAATTTTAACAAAATAGTAGGGGTTGAATCGATCCATAATTTGCGAAAAAAAAAATTCAAAATCAATACGCTTGGCTATTTTTTTTTAAAAATTTTCTATCAATATTTGTAATGTTAATAAGTTAACAACAATCAACACGAAACCAATCTATTTTTTGCGCAATTAATGTCCAACGCAGCAGAAACATCATGGAATAATTGTCTTGGCTTTATAAAAGACAACATCCAGCCCCAAGCATACAAAACTTGGTTTGAACCTATTGTTCCCATTAAACTCTCAGACAACGCGCTGAGCATACAAGTTCCCAGTAAATTCTTTTATGAGTGGTTGGAAGAGCACTATGTTAAATTGCTTAAAATTGCACTTACAAAAGAATTAGGGGAAAACGCCCGTTTGGTCTATGTGATCAAGATGGAAAACACCTTCGGAAACAAACAACCCTTTACCGAAAGTATCCCCAGTAGCCAGCAAGCTAAAGTGGAGGCACAATCCGTTGATGCCCCTCTTTCGGCAAAAAGCGCTGAGCTCAAAAATCCCTTTGTAATTCCTGGGATTAGAAATTTACAAATAGAGTCGCAACTCAACCCCAACTACAACTTTAAGAATTTTCTAGAAGGAGACTCCAACCGCTTGGCCCGCTCGGCAGGAATTGCAGTCGCCAACAAACCCGGGGGCACCTCCTTTAATCCACTTTTGATTTTTGGAAATGTAGGTCTCGGGAAAACTCACCTTGCCCACGCCATTGGGGTACAAATAAAAGAAAAGTATACTGACAAGACTGTCCTTTATATATCTGCAGAAAAATTTACCCAGCAATACATAGAATCTGTCAAGAAAAATACTCGTAATGATTTTATCCATTTCTATCAAATCATCGACGTTTTGATTATTGACGATGTACAGTTCTTATCAGGTAAATCTGGGACACAAGATGTATTTTTCCACATCTTCAATCATTTGCATCAGAACGGAAAGCAGGTCATCCTGACTTCCGACAAAGCACCTGTAGACATGCAAGACATTGAACAACGTTTGCTTTCCCGTTTCAAATGGGGACTATCTGCAGAATTGCAAACTCCGGATTACGAAACCCGTGTGTCTATCCTTAAAAACAAACTGTACAGAGACGGGGTCGTTATTGAAGACAAGATTGTGGATTATGTGGCTAAAAACATCAAATCTAACATTCGTGAACTCGAAGGCGCTATCATCTCATTGATTGCGCAATCCTCTTTCAATAGAGCTGAAATTACACTTGAGCTAGCAAAAGAGATTGTAGACAAGTTTGTCAAAAACACCAAGAGAGAAGTTTCTATCGACTACATTCAGAAGGTGGTTTCAGAGTATTTCCAAATGGACGTGCAGACCCTGCAGTCCAAAACACGTAAAAGACACATCGTACAAGCCCGACAATTGGCCATGTATTTTGCTAAGAAATTCACCAAAGCTTCGTTGGCCAGTATAGGTACTCAAATAGGAAAACGCGATCATGCAACCGTATTACATGCATGTAAAACCGTTGATAACCTTAGTTTTACGGATAAACAATTCCGTAAATACGTAGAGGATTTGACCCAAAAGCTCACACTATAAACCTTTGTGTCGTTTATGCAAGCTGGGGATGTTTTAATGGTTTGTTTAGGTAACATATGCCGATCTCCCCTAGCCGAAGGAATTTTTTCTCATTACAGTCAAGACTATACTATCCGTGTAGACTCTGCAGGAACAGCCAATTACCATACCGGTGCTGCTCCAGACCCTAGAAGCATTGCCATTGCGTCAGAAAATAAGATCGACATTAGCGCCCAAAAGGCACGCCAATTTACGGTTAAAGATTTTCAGCGATTTGACTATATTTATGTTATGGACAAACAAAACCTGAGCAATGTACTGCGTTTAGCCACAACAGCCCAAGAAAGAGCAAAAGTACGTTTACTCCTTGACCCTCATGAAGTTGAAGATCCTTATTACGGAGGGGATGAAGGTTTTGCGATAGTATTTGATAAAATTGCCAAAGCCTGTAAAGAAATCATCGCCCAATGGAAGCATTAGCCCCTACTGCTAAGCAAGGAAAATTATATCTTATTCCTTGTCCTTTAAGCGAAAATGCTCCTATGGAGGTCTTGCCCATTACCGTAAAACAAGCCATGGAGCCCATCATGCATTATGTGGTAGAAAATGAAAAGGCGGCGCGTAAATTCATCAAAAACATCCACCCCAGAAAACCCCAAAGCGAATTACAGCTTTTCCCCTTAAATAAATTCACAGATCCTGTAGAAATTCAAAACTACTTGGACCCCATTGCAGCGGGACACAATATGGGCATACTCTCTGATGCAGGATGCCCAGGAGTAGCCGATCCAGGAGCCGCTATCGTGGCTATGGCACATCAGAAAAATATAGAAGTTGTTCCTTTGGTTGGCCCCTCTTCTATACTCTTGAGTTTAATGGCTTCGGGAATGAATGGACAATCCTTTGCTTTCAATGGATACCTTCCTATAGAAAACCATGCAAGAAAAAGAGCCATCAAAAAGTTTGAAAAACGTTCGGCCGATTTTGATCAGACGCAGTTGTTTATCGAAACGCCCTACCGGAACAATCAACTACTAAAAGATTTCTTACAGCACCTTCATCCAGAATGCCAGCTTTCTGTTGCCTGTGATTTAAATCACCCCAATGCATTTATACGCACCCTAACGGTAAAGCAATGGAAAAAAGTTAAGGTTGATTTGCACAAGCGCCCTGCCGTATTTTCAATCCACTTTAGTTTAGCGATATAATTTCTGCGCATTTATCCAACGTACATAGCGAGCTTTGTTCTTATTGTGTTGGCGTAGGTTTTTTGCAAACAGATGATAGCCCGGTTGGTCGGGGTTGGCAACAAAATAGAGATAGGCATGCTTTTCGGCATTTAATACCGCCTGTATAGAACTCAAATCGGGCATTGCTATTGGACCTGGGGGCAAGCCTTTGTATTTATAGGTATTGTAAGGGTTTTTAATTTT
This sequence comes from Candidatus Arcticimaribacter sp., assembly GCA_011526335.1. Taxonomy (GTDB): domain Bacteria; phylum Bacteroidota; class Bacteroidia; order Flavobacteriales; family Flavobacteriaceae; genus Arcticimaribacter. The sequence goes on along the minus strand of WTJB01000113.1, from coordinate 3,736 downwards.
TAAATCGCGATACAAAACGCGTTTTATCACTTTTGAAAAATCGTTTTCTTCCTGTTTTAAGGCGTAGATTACGGTAGGATCTGCTTGCAACTTCATTCGCTTAGCTAGCCGGTTGAGATATACTCCCGCTACCCTAGGGCGCTCGTCTACTTTTACCGTCTCTTTTTGTACGATGGCTGCTAGGGTAATTACTTGCTGTGGTGACAAACCCAGTGCTTTGGCTTGTGTCCGACGCTTTTGGTTCCAAAATCGTTGATACTCACTTCGCATTTTATCTCGAAATTCTTCTGCCGTAGTATCCCAGTAGATTTGATAGGAGTTGGGCAAATACATGGCCAAAGCAGTGTCAAGCGTAAATCCATTTTCAGCCAAAAAAGTAGCATCTTGAAAAGCGTTCAACAAACTAAGGCTATCGGCATCAATTTGTTGACTGATGCGTCCTGCTAAATTTTCTAAGCGCTCTTGGTTATTAAAAACCACATTGACGGTCAGTCCTTTCCCCCTCAGGGTATTGATGATTTCATTGTTATTCATCCCCCTTTTTATACGGTACTTGCCAGAGCGGACACGTGATGTATATCCCTTTTTTTCAGCTGCCAATAAAAAATCATCGGCAGACTTTATCAGGGGGGTTAGGCTTTCTACTACTTGGTAAATATCGGCGCCTTTAGGCAAGAAAAGATAGGCAGATTCATTTTCAAAAGTAGTCGTTTCAAAAAAGAATACCTGATAAAACCGAAAGGTAAAAAACCCACCTACTGCAGTGATCAGGAGTAGAATAAGGGTTAAAATTTTTCTTTTATACATGAAGGCGTTTTTGGTAAAACCACATATCGTGGAATTTTTTGTTGTAAAAATACCACTCTTTTTTTAAGCCTGATTTTTCAAAACCACATTTTTCAAAGAGAGCCAAACTGGGCTTATTCTCTGGAGGAATCATAGCATATAACTGATGTATCGCTAATGTCCTCGCCTCCTCAATCAACAAAATTAGGGCTTGTTTTCCTATCCCTTTAGCTTGCCATTGGGGATGAATCAAAATCCCTACCCCTGCCCTATGGTGTTCGGCATTATAATCGTAAAAATCAATAAACCCATACCGCTGGTTTGCACTATCGGTAACAACATAACGCTTTTGCAAGGCACTGGACAAAGGCTGTTGGGCATTGTGAATATAGTTCCTTAAATCTGCTGTGGTAAACGGTTCTGTGGTATGCGAAAGATGCCAATAGCGTTTGTCATTTTCAAGTTCAAATAAAAAGTCTAAATCATCATTTTCTAATGACCGGAGGATTATTTTTTCCATACGACTTCCCCTTGAAAAACACTTTGGGCGGGTCCCATCAAATAAATGTCTTGGTATCCATCAGGTGTCGGCGTAAACCGAACAGCTAACTGCCCCCCAGGAACATTTATAGTGACTTTTGTAGCCGCTGTTTTTCCTAAGGCATGCAAAGCCAGTGCAACCGCAGTGGCCCCTGTACCACAAGACAATGTTTCGTCTTCAACCCCTCTTTCATAGGTACGTATATTACAGCTATCTGCTGCTATTTGTTGAACAAAGTTAACGTTGGTTCCTTCGTTATTATAGGGTGCACCATAGCGGATGGATCTTCCCTTTTCTACAACTGGATATTCGGCTAAGTTCTCTACAAAAGCTACATGATGAGGGGAACCTGTATCCATAAAGACATGGTCATTTTCTTTACGTATAGCACGCACATCAAGCATATGCAAGGCAATGGTACCGTCTGTATGTATTTCTGCCTTGTGCAAACCATCGGCTGCGCGAAAGCGGGTTTTCTGCTCAATGATACCCAGTTGCTGTGCAAAAGCAATGGTGCATCGCGCTCCATTACCACATAGTGAGCCTTCTCTCCCGTCTGCGTTATAGTACACCATTGTAAAATCACAATCCTGTGCCGTTTGAATAAGAATCAAACCGTCTGCACCAATTCCAAAACGACGATCGCAAAGTTGCGCAATATATGCGGTGTCTTTTGCGGGGAATTTCTCGGCCCTGTCATCAATCATGACAAAGTCATTTCCCGTACCTTGATATTTGTAAAATTCGAATTTCATGTGGCGCAAATTTACGATTAATTTGTTGTTAAAGTGGCGTTAAAGAGGTTGGTGGTGCGATTTTAAATGTTCTAATTTTGAATAAAAATAAATTGAACCCATGAAAAAAATCATTACCCTCTTTACCGTCGCATGTAGCAGTGCGCTTTTAAGTGTTTTTCTTTTTTCGCAGTGGAAAGCCCAATCATCCCCTGTTACACCTCTGCAGAATACCACGCCTATCCAGCGTGTAAATTACGCCTTTGCAAATAGTGCGGAGAGTGCCCCAACCGATTTTGTTTCGGCAGCCGAACGAAGTATAGATGCGGTTGTCCATGTAAAAAATACCGCTACTGATGATAGTCCTCGTTCCTATTTTGACTTTTTTTACGGGCGTCAAGATGGGGGAAAAAGAATTGGGACCGGATCAGGTGTTATCGTTTCGCCAGATGGGTATATCATCACCAACAACCACGTTATTGAAGATGCTACCCTAATCGAAGTAACCATGAATAACAATAAAAGATACCCTGCTGAATTGGTAGGAACAGATCCATTCACCGATATTGCTGTCTTAAAAATTGACGCGGTTGATCTGCCCTACTTGTATTTTGCAGACTCGGACCTAACTAAAATCGGACAATGGGTTTTGGCGATAGGAAATCCCTTTAACCTCAATTCTACCGTAACAGCTGGTATTATAAGCGCAAAATCTAGGGACTTGAATAAGAATGATCAGAAAAATCAATCTTTTATTCAAACCGACGCCGCAGTAAACATGGGAAATAGTGGTGGCGCATTGGTCAATACCCGAGGCGAACTCATTGGCATCAACACCGCCATTTCTACCCTCTCGGGTGGTTTTGAGGGCTATTCTTTTGCTGTACCCAGCAATATTGCACAAAAAGTATTTGAAGACCTGGTCGAATATGGCAGCATCCAAAAAGGTTTACTCGGTATCCGTGGCGGAGCCATTACCCCAGAGTTTATAGCACAAGAAAATCTTACCGAAACGGAAGGCGTATATATCTCCTCCATTTCTAAAGGCATGGGAGCTGACTTAGCCGGTTTAAAAACAGGTGACGTCATTCAGGCTGTGGACGGAAAGAAAATTCGTGAATTTTCTGACTTGACGGGCTATCTAGAAAGCAAACGCCCAGGCGATAAAGTAGAAGTTACCTACAGTAGAGACGGTAGGGTTAAAACGGCAAATGTCCTCTTAAAGAAACTCAACATTGGCTATCTAGGCGATATGTCGATGGAAAACTTAAGTGAGAAAGAATTGAAAGAAATGAGATTAGATCACGGGGTTCGTGTTATTGATAGCGGGCGCTATCTTTCACGACGGATTGAAGCGGGTAACATCATCACCCAAATAAACGATACCCCCATCCATTCCATTGAAGATGTAAACGCTATAGAACTTCGGGATATCGAATTTTTGGAATACCGAAACAACGAAGGCGAAATCCGACAATTGGTTTTCGGATATTAAGTAAAAAAGGCTTTCCCTGAGGAAAGCTTTTTTTTTGGCATTAGGATTCTCATCTTTGCAGTATGCGGATAGACATAATTACCCTTTTTCCCGAACTGTTACGCAGTCCTTTTGAAGCCTCTATTGTCAAAAGAGCCATCGAAGCCCAAAAAGCAGAGGTGTATTTTCACGACCCTAGAG
>WTJB01000067.1 GCA_011526335.1 Candidatus Arcticimaribacter sp. | reverse complement strand
TACATATCCCTAGCCTTGACCGAACCTTGATTATCCATTTCCAACCCAACTTTCCTTACACCATAGAAGGCTGGGAAGAACACTATAAAAACAAAGGAGAAGCCTACAGTAGTGTAGCCAAACGATTACACACCGAAAGACGTCAGTACTGGCGCGAAAATGACAAGGCATCAGAATCTCTTAGAACACCCTTTAAACTCGATTAATTATGTGGAAAAAATCCTTAGGATTTGGTTTAGCCATTTGCTGTTTATTTTCGTTGCGAGCACAAGACTCGGGTAGCATTTATCGCCAACTGGAAAAATTAAATTTTTTAGGCTCCATGCTCTACGTAGCCGCGCATCCTGATGATGAAAACACCGCTTTGATTTCTCATTTCTCCAACCATGTGCATGCACATTCGGCCTATCTATCGCTTACGCGAGGAGATGGCGGACAAAACCTTATCGGAACAGAACTCCGTGAATTATTGGGTGTAATCCGAACCAACGAACTCATTCAAGCACGAAAAATTGATGGAGGGCAACAGTTCTTTAGTTCCGCTATTGATTTTGGTTATTCAAAACACCCCAAAGAGACCCTTAACATTTGGGACAAAGAGCAAATCTTAGGGGAAGTCGTTTATAGAATCCGAAAATTTCAACCGGACATTATCATTCATCGTTTTGATCATCGTACCCCAGGAAGAACTCACGGTCATCATACCAGTTCGGCTTTATTGAGTCATCAGGCCTTTAGCATGACGAATGACAAGACTAGCTATCCCGAGCAATTGGAGAGCGTATCTCCTTGGCAGGTAAAACGTCAATTTTTTAATACCTCTTGGTGGTTTTACGGGAGTCGCGAACGCTTTGAACAAGCCGATAAAACCAATCTTCTGGCCTTAGAAATTGGCAACTATGACCCCATACGTGGTATATCCAATAGTGAAATTGCAGCGGCTAGCCGAAGTTCGCACAAATCGCAAGGTTTTGGCAGTTCCCCAAGTTTAGGAAGTCGTACCGAATACATTGAGTTAATCAATGGCGACCGACCCGCTTCTAATGATCCTTTCGAAGGAATCAACACAAGCTGGTCACGCCTGGAAGGAGGCGCAAAAATTGGAACGATGGTGGACCAAGCTATTGCCGATTTTAATTTTGCTCAACCCCAGGCTTCAGTTCCACAACTTCTGACCATTCATCAAGCCATTGAAGCACTCCCTCCCTCGGTATGGAGAGAACGAAAATTAGCCGAAACCAAAGCGTTAATCAAAGCTTGCGCAGGCCTAAAACTTCAATTGAATGCAGAGCGGGCTTATGGTGTTGCAGGCGAAAGTGTGAGCATTAAACTTGCTGCAGTACAACACAGTAAAACTCCTATTGAAATCACACAAATCAATGGAAAAACCATTGCTACCTCCCTGACGCCCAATAGTGCACTCAACCGAAGCATTGCTTTAGCACTAAAGGACGAATTATCTTCCCCCTATTGGTTGCTAAAAAAAGGGAGCTTGGGTAGCTTTCGTATCGAGGATAAAAAATTGATTGGCGCCCCAGAAACACCTCCTTTACAATTGGATGTAGTGGTTACCATTGATAGTACCTCACTCCGCTTTACCGAAACCGTCAACTACCGCATTAACGATCCCGTCCGTGGAGAAGTAATTACCCCATTTTATACGCTCCCTGCATTGGGCATCAACTTTGATAAAAGTGTTCACCTCTATGCCAACGATTCAACACAGAAAGTTCGTTTAGAAGTCACCAATTATGGAGCCTCCTTTTCCGGAGAAATTGAACTCTGCTATCCCAACGGTTGGAAGGTAGAGCAAGCCAAACGAAAGATTACGCTCAACAAACGTGGCAATGCTCAGTTTTTAGAATTTGACGTCCAACCTACCGAAAATGCAACAAGTGGCCTTATGGGACCTTTGGTTCACCAGAACGGAGAAACCAAGAATGTCTTTTCAGTGCAACGCATCGATTATGACCACATTCCAAAACAGTATGTGGCACAACCCAGTGAAGCCAAATTAATTCGTTTAAACCTCAGCCTTCCGAACAAAAAAGTGGGCTACATCATGGGGGCGGGAGATCTGGTTAAAGAAAATTTAGAAGCCATCGGTTTAGCCGTTACAGCCCTTGATATTGAACGCATTACCCAAGAAGAACTGAATCAATTTGATACGGTATTGGTGGGCATACGCGCCTTCAATGTATTGGAGTCCCTTCAATACAAAAATCAACTTTTGTTTGACTTTGCCAAACAAGGAGGAAATCTGATCGTGCAATACAATACCAGTAGACGCTTACAGACCAAAGAGATTCTCCCCTATCGTATTGAACTATCGCGCGATCGTGTAACGGATGAAGCCAGTAGGGTACGGATATTAGAACCCCAACACCCAGCACTGCAAACCCCGCATAAAATTACGGCGGAAGACTTTGAAGGATGGGTACAAGAACGGGGATTGTATTTTGCAAACGATTGGGACCCCACCTATACTCCCCTTTTGGGAATGAATGACGACGGGGAAACCGAAAAACTGGGCAGTCTTTTGGTGGCCAAATACGGTCAAGGTACCGTGATGTATACCGGTTTAAGTTTCTTTAGAGAATTACCTGCTGGAGTTCCTGGAGCCTACCGATTATTATTGAATCTAATCGCTTTGGAGCAAAATGAAAGATAGACAACGCTACATTTACCTAGCTTTAACCAATGTGGGGTATTGGTTGCTGTTTTATGTTTTCATGAAAAGTTTTGGTCTATGACACTTTTAGATTGGTTTATTTTAGTGGGTACGCTGGGCGGAATCGTGGGCTATGGGGCATGGAAAAATCGCAAAAATGAATCCATTTCCGATTACCTTAAAGGCGGAGACAATGCCCGCTGGTGGACGGTAGGCCTTTCTGTAATGGCTACCCAAGCGAGTGCCATTACCTTCCTTTCTACTCCCGGGCAGGCATTTCATGATGGAATGGGGTTTGTGCAATTTTATTTTGGTCTCCCCTTTGCCGTGATTATCATTTGCCTCTTTTTTATTCCCCTTTATCA